>CALJUK010000427.1 GCA_937975745.1 uncultured Planctomycetaceae bacterium
GCCGAAGTCACTCAACAGATGATTCATCCCCGCCCAGAGGATCCCGATGCCATCTCGGACGAGGCCATCGCCAAGCTGAATCATCTGCAGAAGCGCGATCTTCTGCTCCTGGCGGCCGTCTATGACCACACGCTCGATATGCCGGCCCGCCAGCGGTGGGGAACGCTCCGGCGAAAGCTCCATTACCCGACATGGCGTTCTGAGGTCGAGCGAGCCATCGGATTTGCTGTGACGCTGGCAGTGCTGATCGTCACGATCGGCTGGTTCGATCTGACAGATCTGTTTCGCTGGTGGGTCATCGGACTGGCCATCACCGGCTGGCTTCCATGGCTGTGGAAACAGGCCCGGCTGGGACTTCTGGCGTGGCAAATCAGCCGGCAGGTCCGAGTGTTCGATCATCTTCCGAACACCCTCCGAAGAATTCTCAGCCGTTTCCCGACGCCGGAACTGGCCGGTCAGCCGACGCCGAGCAAAGATCGAAGTGATGACCGGTACGAGTTGCTGGTCAAGTTCCAGGCCATCCTGAAGACGCTGGGATTTCCCGCGGTTGTTGTTCTGGTGGACCGTGTTGACGAGCCACACCTGGTCAATGGCCTGACCGAGCGGATGCGGGATCTCTTGTGGCCGATGTTCGACAACAAGTTTCTGAAGCACCCAGGAATCGGCTTTAAGCTTCTGCTTCCGGCAGAAGTGGTCTACTACCTCAACCGTGAAGAGAAAGAATTCTACGAGCGATCTCGGCTCGACAAGCAGAACCTGATTACATCGCTGGAATGGACGGGGGAGTCGCTGTACGACGTGGCAAGCGATCGAATCCGTGCCTGCACGGCAGCGGGAGAACCGGGTGTGCCAGTGCGAGCCTTGTTCGATGAGGCCATTACCGAGGACGAACTCATCGGCGTGTTCGGTCGGCTGCGCGTCCCGAGGCACCTCTTCAAGTTTCTGTACCGGCTGCTGGTCGAGCACTGCAACCGCTACACGGACGAGAACCCGTCATGGAAGATTTCTCGCGACACAATGCAATCGACTCTGGCCGTCTACATGAAAGACATGGAGGCCTTCCAGCGGGGAATGGGAACCGGTTAACCGGAGTGTCTCAGCGTCATGTCGTGGCGGCGTCCTGCAAAGATCGCCTGTCTTTCTGAGAAGGTCGTTCGAAGCGCACTGGTTATTGCGGGCCGGTCCAGCCGTACTTCTTCAGCTCGAGTGCCAAGAAGGCGCAACCCGCGGCCAAAGCCGCAGCGGCAACAAACAGCAGACCGACGTAGACATCCGGGGCGGCTGGTTCGCCGGTGGATGCCTTCTTCGTTTTTTTAGAGCTTTGAGCTGACATCGTCCCCTCGCTGAATGACGCCGTTCTTGGCACGTTCGACCACAGTTCCGACACACCGGTCGGGCGTCACGTAGACAATTTGAATCTGCCCCAGGTACTTCGCGCGCTGACCTTCTTGGTTCGCCAGACGGTATACGAACAACTTGTGTCCTTCTGCCAGACCGTCGTCACTCCCCAACGAGACTTCCACAAACTCGGTCCCGTTGTTGCTCCCCTTCTTGGTTTCAACCACCTTTCCGGTGACTGTCGGCGGGGGAGCCATTTGCTGGGCAATCTTGGCAGCGTCGGCTTCCAGCCCGTTTTCGACCAGAACCCGCCGGACCAGCCGCAGGTCGTTGAGCACCTGTTCGTGCTTGGCCCGGATCGCGTTGAGTTCGACTTCCTGGCTGAACAACTTCGAGTTCAGGTCGCGGACTTCGTTGATCGCTTTGTCATAACGTTCGTGCAGTGAGCGATTGACGACCCGCTGCTTGTTGGCTTCATCTCCCCGCAGAGTTGCCTCGTCGGTCGCGATCTCCGCCAGATCGCGTTGCGATACGACCTCGGTATTGAGTGTCTCGACCTGCCGATTGAGCAGATCCACTTGTTCCTGAATTCGTTGGTTGGCAACTTCAGCCGCTTCCGCCCGGTTCTGCGTTTCGGTGAGCGACTTCGTCGAAGTGTCCTTGTACAGTTCGAACTCGGCCGTCAAGTCATTCATCCGCTGGGTGGCCTCGTCCAATGCCACCTGGCGTTCATTGGCAACAGTCCGCCAACTGGTCTGCACGCTGTACACGGCCCCGGCGAACGCCATGAAGACGACGCTCAAGACGACCTGGACAACGACAAGTACCTTACCCACAAATGACATCGGTCCACTCCCGTACGCAGCTGTTCTGTCCGAAGCTTGCAGCGTGGCTCGCTGCAACAACCTCTCGCGACAGTTGATCTCTTCTCGATTCGCAGCGCAGCCGACGGTTGACCGTGCCCCAATTGCCCTACGATGCGGGCAGGGCAACTCGGCTCGGACGATCGAGATTGGGGCCGTCAGATCAGGCCCGTTCGAACGCCAGCCACCGCGAACGCGCTATTGATTGTATTTCTTGTCGGACATCCGTGACTTGAGTTGTTCGTAACGGCGTTCCAACCGTCCGACTTTGCCATCGAGTTGATGAATGCGATCTCGGAGAACATCCTGCAGGTTCTCGGCGACAAAGGTGTCTGTGCGGATGATTTCGAGGTCTTCGTGAAGACGGAAGACGTCTTCGCGTCGGTATTCTGTCTCGACCCGAATCTTGTGGGCTTCTTGTGCTCGCTGGATCCCCTGACTGGAGACTTCGTTAATCTGCGTATTCAGTGCGTCCAGGTCGGCCGCAAGCTGCTTCTCGCTCGTTTGAATGGCCGCCTGGTCCATGTCCTGGGCCGCCTTGATCGCTGCCAGCCGAGCCTCCAACGGAGCAACCTGTTCCTCTAACGCCCGAATTTCGTCCCGCTGTCGCTGCAGCTTATGGTTCTGAGCAGCCAGGATCACATCCGCCAGGTTGGCTGACGCCGAGCTGAAACTTTCGTCCGCGCGGCTTTTGACTGTCCAGGTGGGGTCGGTCCCCTCCCCCTGCGTGAAGACATAGTCGGGCAACTTACCCGCTGTCGGATCGGCATCGCCCGGCTTCGTGATGTACTCGTGCCAGTTCGGGCCTCCCCGTTCAAGGGCAAAAGCAAATCCGAGAAACCCCAGGCTCCCAATGACCACCAGGATTGTCAGGATTTTGGCAATACGAGTCATCCAGGACCGCCCCGTGGTGTGATCGTCTTCTTGAACTCAAACAGCCACTCGACAACAAGAAATCGGGCCGTCGCCGTGCTGATTTCCGCATCATGCCGGCTGCCGACATGTCACCGTAGAAAAGCTTTGCCGAATGAGCCAATTCTGCGGAAAGTTCATTTACACAATAACCTGCGCAACATCTCCTATGATTATACGGGTCGGAAAAATGGCGAGTCAATCAGAAAGGATTCTGCTGACAGACCTAAGGTCCAGCCAGTAGCGCGAATCGTTGACACCGGCGCGACTGGCACCACCCCCACAGGTCGGCCAGAAGAACTCGATCCACGTACGTCGCAGGGGCTCTGCTTGCCGATATCGAAAGAGTTGGCTGTCGTCACGTCCGAAGTCGGGGGAGTGGGTGAGCTTCGGCTGCCAACTCGGCCGCGGGCGATCCAGCGACTTCGCCCCGCAATCACTCCATCGATCAGCAGCAGCGGCCACACAGCAACAGCGTCCACGCCGACTGCTCGAAAATAGTCGCAGCACCCGACACACTGGAATTTCATCGACATACTGATGAACGAATCACCATCATGGAGGATCGTCAACAGCTTACCGGCACGTGATCACCTTGAACTTGCCTACCAGTGAACTCCCCAGTGTTATCGCTCGTCGGGGCG
>CALJUK010000428.1 GCA_937975745.1 uncultured Planctomycetaceae bacterium
CGCCAACGCCGGACATTCTCTGGATGGAGGGCGGACCGCAGTCATCCGAAACTTGGGCGCCTTTTTTCGACATGTTGTCCAAGGCAAGTCTCTGCCCGAGCTGGACTGGACCTTCCAGAACGGTACAGATCGCCAAGTGCTGATCGTGCGGACCAACACAGAGCCCGATTCGGGACTCTTCTGGTCAGCCAAGTCGGGCGGAAAAGATTTCCGCGGCGCCTACTGGCGGTCTGCCCCGCTGGCGACACACAACATCGAGGCGAACCCGTCCGGAACGGCCTTTCGGGGGGGGGTCTTCCGGGAAGACGGGCAGAACACAGCGGCATTCGGCGAGTTGTACTTTACAATTGACGGCCTTGAGTATTCATTGACGACGCTTATCGAATGCTGCAGATAGCCCGCATTGCGGGCAACTGTGGCGGCGTTTGAATGCGGAAGGGGCTGCCATTCAGGCAGATTACGCCGCCAGAATCCGATACTCTTAATCGCAGCGCTCTAGGTCGCACCGTTTGACGCGAAGCGGCCTCATTTTCAACTGAAACAGCCCACTCAATTGTGGTGCCTCGATCTCCGCAGATGAAGAAGTTTGCGCCCCAGCCATCCACCCAAGACACCCGCAATCAGGGTCAGCAGTAGCAACGCGGCGAGCGGGAGCGACCCAGTCAGCCACAAGAAGTGGATTGTCACCACATCGGTATTCTGCAGGACAACAACCAGGAACAACACCGCTCCGATCAGGATGCCGGCCAGTTTCGCCTTCTCGAGCATGCTTCCCCCAGTCCAAGAGTGTCGTTCAGCAAGAAGTTCCGCTCAGCCCGTCGTTTCATGCCTCGGACGTGTTCACGAAGGGACACGAAGTCCGCCGCGTTTCGTGCGGTTCGGTCCGCTTCGATACGCGACCTGATTCCCCGGGCAGAACCGTTTTGAATGCTAACCTTTGTACCCCGCCTTCACTTGGCTGGCCAGTCCCGAGTGACCGGTTCAGAAGCGAGAGTTCAAACGTAACCAACGGTCTTCATGTGGCGATGTCCCAGGATTCGAACATTCTGTGGACCCCCGCTGGCTGGATTCAGCCTGACGACTGAATACAGAATGCCACCCGGCTGCCAAAGACAATCTGGCCGACCGTTATCGGACCTGGTTCGACGGTTTATTATCCGCACGCGGTCGCGAACGGTGGAGCCACCCTCGCCGATAAAAGTACCCCACCATCGCCGCGGTCACGAGACACATCAGCGACAAGGAAAACGGGTAGCCCAGCCTCCACTTCAGTTCCGGCATGTTCCACGGAGAAACTTGGGTGTCAAAGTTCATTCCGTACAATCCCACGATGAAGCTCAGTGGCATGAAAATCGTGGCGATGATCGTCAACACCTTCATCACGTCGTTGGTACGGATGCTGAGATTGGTGAAGTAGACTTCGCGCAGGTCGGCACACATCTCGCGATACGTCTCGACGACGTCGATAATCTGCTGCACGTGATCGTAGCAATCTCGAAAATAGACCCGAGTTGCCGGCTGGATGATCTCGTGCTGGCCTCGCACAATCAGCCCCATCGCTTCACGATGCGGCCAGATGGCCCGTCGAAACGCGCGGAGCTGACTACGAATCTCGTGGATTTCATCCACAACGGAATCGTCAACCGAGTCTTCCTCGAACAGGATGTCCTCCAGGTCCTCCATCCGGTTCCCAGTCGCTTCGACAATCGGAAAGTAGGAATCGACAATCGCGTCGACAATCGCATACGCCAGATAGTCGGACTGCGATTCCCGGATTCGGCCGCGACCGGTCCGGATGCGATCTCGGACGGCGTCCAAGACGTCCCCATGCTTTTCCTGAAACGTCAGCACGAAATTAGGACCAAGGAACATCGCGACCTGTTCGGCATCGAACTCGCCATTGCGAATCATCGGCATTCGCACCACGACGAACAAATGATCTTCGAACTCTTCCACCTTGGCCCGCTGGTGCACGTGCAACACGTCTTCCAACGCCAGGGGATGCAGTCCGAAGAGAAGCCCCACTTCAGAAATCACTTCCGCATCACCGAGTCCATCGACGTTCACCCAGGTGACAAAGTCCTTCTTGAGGTGCGATTCCAACTGACCAACCGGAATGTCCTGGTACTCGTTCACCTTCGCAGCGTTGTACGTCAGCACCGAGATCCGCGGACGGTTTGAGGTCGAGTCCGAGACGAGTTGCCCTGGAACGGCACCGGGGCCACTCCGACGGTGGAAGAGGCGGCGCGACACTTTCGCCTTCGACACTCTGCTGGCCGTTCCGCCCGTCGCTTGCTCACGACATTCAGGATTCATGCCACCTCCTCTCTGAGCCCGACGGTGCGGATCACATATTCCACGACCGGCCGGAACTGTTCCCCCGAAACGAATGCGTCACACCTCTGTCCGTCAAACGAATGCTGTGCAGTATCACAGCTAGGCCACCATGCCTACAATACGAAGAACTCCGGTCTGAGTAGAGGGCACGACGCGAGTATTCCATGTTTCCCATTCGAGACAATCTTCCGTCCCGATCGACGCCTGTCGTCAATTATCTGTTGATCGCAGCCTGCGCACTCGTGTTCTACCTGCAGTTGAACCGGCTCGATCAGGGAGAGCAACTGGTTGAACAATATGGCCTGATTCCGGCGCGCGTGATGCACCCCGGCCAGCCGCTGGAAATCACTCGACAAGAAGCCATCCAGACACCTCAGGGAGTTCAGATTCGAGAGACAACACACCAGGTGGCGACGGCAGCCGTCCCACCGTGGGCCACCCTGTTGACGTGCATCTTCCTCCACGGAGGCTGGATGCACATCATCGGCAACATGTGGTTTCTGTATATTTTCGGGGACAACATCGAAGACCGCTTCGGACACATTGGATATCTGCTGTTTTATCTGGGGTGTGGAGTCGCCGCGAGCCTGACTCACTTGGTCTCCGACACCGCGTCGACCATGCCGACAATCGGTGCCAGCGGAGCCATCGCCGGCGTCATGGGGGCTTACCTGTTGTTGTATCCGCGAGCCCGCATTCTCACGCTCGTCCCGATTTTCATCTTTTTGCAACTGTTCCTGATACCGGCTCCCGTCTTCCTGGGGATTTGGTTTCTCATTCAGTTCCTGCAGGGAACCTACTCGATCAGTTCGGCAGCCACTGCTGGTGTGGCATGGTGGGCTCACATCGGTGGCTTTGTGACAGGCGCCGCGGTGGCGTACGCGTTGCAGAGAACGCATCATCTCTATCCGCCACCACCGCCGGCGGCCGAACCCGACTCCTATCGGCTGGGAGGTCCGCGTGGCCCGCTATGATCGTAAAGCGGCTGTCATCGAAGGGGAGTTTGCCGTCTTCCTGGTCGGGGCACGGATCAACCGCTGGTGGGCCGTTCCGTCCTGGTGGTGGACGTATCGCGCCTTTCGACGCATCGTACAGGAACTCGAATCACACGAGGAAACCGGCTATCTCGGCGGAGAACTCTGGCCCGGCCGCACAACCATCATGGTGCAATACTGGCGAAGCGTCGAACAACTGATCGCCTACAGCCGCAAACGCGACGCACAGCATTTTCC
>CALJUK010000429.1 GCA_937975745.1 uncultured Planctomycetaceae bacterium
ACGGCGACGGCTGGGACGACCTTGTCGTTTTGGGACGGAGCGAAACGACACTTTACATTCAACAGCCCAACGGTTGGTTCGGTACGCCCCGCAAGTTGCTGAACACAGCGGCAGAGATTGGTCTCTGCCGGATCGAAGACATCAATGGAGATGGTCGCGGCGATTTGGTCTGTCTCTCGAGTGATGGTCAGGAGCAATTATTGTGCGTTCGATTCCAACACGCGACTGGCAATCTCGGACCCGAATTGCAGTTCAATCTCGGTCGTCAACGAGCCCTGTCGTTTGCGAACATCGACCAGCAGGCAGGATGCGAAGTTCTCTCGATCGATGCCCAAACGGGACGGTTGAAGGCCTGGCAGTTTCGTCAAAAGTCGGGCGACGAAGAAGCCGGATTGGGGCGGTTACTGCAATATGGTTTCGGCTCAAGCCGCGGCGACCGAGATTGCGGTTATGCCCTGGGCGATCTGGACGGTGACGGGCGGAACGATGTTCTGGTGACAGCCCCGGACGCCAATCGGGTGATCCTGTTTCGGCAGAACGCTGACGCCGGAGGCTTGGACGGGGGAACTGCTGTGCCCGGGCTCGTTGGTGCCGATCAGGTCCGGATTGCCGATCTGGACGGGAAGCCGCCCGCCGAAGCAGTCGTCTTGAGTTCCAAAGAAGGAGCCATCGGCGTCTGCCGGTTTGACGGTCAACGGCTGACGTTTCCGACAGCGCTCCCCACCAGCGGGACGCCGCTCGCGATGGAGCTTGTCGACCTG
The DNA here is from genome assembly GCA_937975745.1 of uncultured Planctomycetaceae bacterium. Taxonomy (GTDB): domain Bacteria; phylum Planctomycetota; class Planctomycetia; order Planctomycetales; family Planctomycetaceae; genus CALJUK01. The sequence continues at coordinate 762 of CALJUK010000429.1, forward strand.
GACAATGACGGACGACCGGAGGTTCTCTATCTGCGAAACGTTGGCAAAGGTTCGGGCGGGGCGTATGCCTTTTCGGCTCTCAAGATGGGACCAGACGGCTTATGGCAGGAAATGTATTCGACCGAGCAGACGGCCAAGCGGTTCGACTTCCCGAGTACGCCCGCCGGACTGATGAAGGTTCAGGCGACAGGTGACGGCCCCTTCGAGTTGTTTCTGCTGCAGGGTATCGGCCGACAACCCGTGTTACTGGGACTGGACAAGGCCGCGTTTCCGGAGGTTATCGCCACTCAGGGAAGTCTGGGTGTCGGGCAGTTGCAGGCTGGCGGGATTTTTGTCCGGCTGGGTCCGGATCCATTGCTGCTGATTGCCCAACAGAACTTCGCCCGCCGGATGACTCTCGATGCCGACCGCCGCTGGCAGACCTTGGAACAGTTCAACACCGATGAGAGCTCGGCCCGCATCGTGGGTGCCGCCGCCATCGATTTTGACGGTCAACCGGGGGACGAGATTGTGCTGGTTGACACGGGCGTCCGCAAACTGCGTCTTCTGCGCAAGTCTGCCGGTCTGTACCGTCCGTGGGAGGAAGTCGACTTCCAGGCGTTTCCGTATCAGGCCGTCGAAGTTGCCGAACTGACCGGCGATGGGAAGCCCGATCTGCTGGTGATGGGGCATGGTCGCCTGGCCGTTCTGCCGTCGTCCGGTCACCACGTCGAAATCGTGGACATTGCCGACTTCGAAACGGAGCTCAAAGACGTCTTCTTCGCGGATTGCATCGCTGGCGACTTAAACGGCGACGGTCTCTCGGAAGTGGTCCTGATCGACACGTGGTCGCAACGGGCCGAGGCGGTCACGTTCACCCGCGAGAAGCAGTTCCGCCACGCATTCCAATTCCGCATCTTCGAGCAGAAGGGATTTTCGGATCGGGGCAATCACGGCAGCGAGCCTCGCGATGGCTTGATCAGCGATGTCACGGGCGATGCCCGGGGCGATCTGCTGCTCCTGGCCCACGATCGTCTGCTGGTCTACCCGCAGGCGACGGCACCGTAACACTTCGAAGCCCAACGCCGTAACGATTCGAGATTGGCCGACAGCCTGTTTTATCGGACGACATACGCCGTCGAGATGTTCGACATGACCCATGTGTCGATATCGCGAAGCATGTTCGGGCAAAGTTCGTGACCGGCATCGTAATAGCGGACTGTCGTGTCCATTCCCGCGGAGCGGAGCAAGCGGCTCGCGGACACCAAGTCAGCCGCAGCTGTTGACGTATCGCGCGAACCGGCTGCGAGCAGGACACGCTTTCCCTGTAGCGACCGGAACCGTGCCAATGGCTGGTCCAGTTTGGGGAAGGCACCGCCCATCGAAATGACACCGGCAAATTGCTCCGGTTGCCGCCACATCAATCGCAGACCAAC
>CALJUK010000430.1 GCA_937975745.1 uncultured Planctomycetaceae bacterium
CCTTACCGTGCTGCTGCACGGGATCAGCCAGGATTGATGCTATCTCGGTGTCGCCGTTGGAGGCCACCGTTCCGACCGGAGCGATCGACTTCTTGTTCTTGCATTCGATCGACATGCCGTGCAGCTTCTCGACAATGTCGGCTACGGCTTTGTCCATGCCGCGCTTCATGTCGACCGGGTTGACGCCCGCCACGACGGCCTTAAGGCCTTCGATGTAGATGGCTTCGGCCATGATGGTGGCGGTTGTGGTTCCGTCGCCAGCGGCATCGGAGGTCTTGCTGGCGACCTCGCGAACCATCCGGGCTCCCATGTCTTCGAACTTGTCACCCAGTTCGATCTCGCGGGCCACCGTGACCCCGTCTTTGGTGACCGTGGGGGAGCCGAAGCTCTTCTCGAGGTTTACATTGCGACCGCGAGGTCCCAACGTGACGCGAACGGCACGGGCCAGCTTGCTGACGCCGCGCTTAATCGCCTCCTGGGCCTCTTGATCAAAGGCAATCATTTTTGCCATGGGAAGTCTCTCCTGAATTCATCGAAAACAATGTGCGTTACCGGTTGTGCTGATGACCTTCACGACGCGGAGGACCGAATACGGCCGAATCCCGAATGCATCCAAATCCAAATTCGGTGAAATCGCCAGATCTGCGAGTCCGATCAGACGGACGTCGCAATCAGCCGAGTCCACCCTTGGGCCGGGTGATTCCCGCCTTCGAGCCTCCGTCCGGCGTGACCCGCTGGATCACGCCGCGATGGCCGCTTGTCAGATCGATATCTGATCTGTTGTCGCGAACCATCTGGCGAGGCTTCGAAACGCGATTCGAAGCCTCGCCCCTATCCGAAATACTGACCGCTAAGAACTCCCACTGCGGGGAATTCTTAGTAAGTGGCCAAGATGTCCTGCTCGCGGAGCAGAACGTAGTCGTGATCGTCCATGCGAATCTCTTCACCAGCGTACGGGCTGAAGATCACACGGTCCCCTTCCTTGACGGTCAATGGAAGGCGGGTTCCATCCGACTTCACATGTCCGTCGCCGACGGCGACGATCTGGCCACGCTGCGGCTTGTCCTTGGCGGAATCCGGCAGAACGATGCCCCCCGCCGTTTTCCCGACTGCTTCCTCTCGCTTCAGGACCACGCGGTCACCGAGCGGGATCAGTTTCGTTCCTTGCTTTGACTTCGTGGCCGACTTCGCCATCTCTTACTCCTCGACTTCGCAGCCGTAATCCAATGTTCCAGTGTGTCCATCGATTTGTTCACGTTTGCTCGCCGGGTCAGTACTGGGGAAAGCCCACTCTACCTGGCCGAGCGCAGTCTCTGTGCCTTTGCGGCAGAAAGACCGACATGCCCAGCATGGGGAGCGAACAGCGTGCCAAATGATCGATTATCGTTCAACTATCAATTGTGTAGCGGTTTATGGAAAACAGACCAAACCCTGGTCACTGCCACTTCTACCGAGCGGTTCCCGACGTCGTGAATGTGACTGTCAATATGGCAGGAAGTTCGCGAGTGTCGGTCTGGGACGCCATCCGGGACACCATGTGGGAGATGAAGTCGGAGAGACGAGGAATTGGAAAAACTTCGTAACAGTTCTAATATTTGTAATTGACACAGGTCGCGCAGCTCGTACGATGGCTCTCGTTGCTCGATAAAACTTGTGTTGCGGATTTCGTCCGCAATTCTGTCTCCCGCCAGCGGTTTCCGGCGGGTTGCCCTGCCGCTGGCCGCTCCGCATGGCTGTCTCTCGCAGTCTGCACTCGCTCTCGTGGTGCTCTCAATTGCGCCCAGGTCTCGTCCGGATGATCGCCGTGATTTTCTGGACACACGTCGTTTGACGGCCTGTTTCGCAGAGTGCCACTCCTGGAAATGTTGATCCATTCCGATCCATCGAGCGGGAGAGCGCGGATGTCCAAAGTCAGTCCACAGGCCCTGTCTTTCGCCAAATGTCTGGCACGCGTTGACCACGCGGAACACCTCGAATCGGTCGGCAGAATTTCCGAAGCGCGTGCGGTCTTTGCTTCGGCAATGGACCATGCCGCGGGCTGTTTTGCCAAAGTCCGCTTCGCGGCGTTCTTGCTGAGGACAGAAGAGTTTACCGACGCGATCACGCTGCTCGAGTCGCTGCAGCAAGAAGCCGCTTCGACTGGAGACGGG
>CALJUK010000431.1 GCA_937975745.1 uncultured Planctomycetaceae bacterium
GATCTGAATTCGGGCCCTGGCAACGGGCAGAAAGATTTTAGAACGAACGTGCGACCGGGACACGGAAGACCGGCAGGGCGAAGTTCTAAATCCAAAAGGAGTGAGCTGTGTATCAAATGGTCGACGGCCTGAAGTCACTCATGATGGAAGCGAAAGAGAACGGATATCTCACCTTTCAACAGATCGACACCTATTTGCCGGACGAAGGGGGAGATGCGGCCGTCGTAGACGAGATTGTCCTGGCTCTCGACGAGCTGGGACTGAAACTGATTGATCGGCCACCAGTCCGCGAGGACGGTGGACGTGACGGCGCTGGCCGCAGTGGCGAATCGACCGCCTACCTGGACGCCGAAGCGAACGCTTCGTCTCGGGATCCAATCCGGATGTACCTCAGCCAGATGGGCAACATTCCACTGCTCACTCGCTCGCGCGAAATCTTTCTGGCCAAGCAGATCGAAGTGACTCGGAAATATTTCCGCCGTCATCTGCTGGAATCCGATTTTGCCCTCGGAATTGCCATCGACACATTAGAGCAGGTGCATCGCGGCGAATTGCCGTTCGAGCGAACCTTGCGAACCAGCGACACGGAAGAGTCGACCAAAGATCAGATCATGGGGCGGATGCCGCTCAATCTGCAGACGTTGCGGGCCCTGATGGACCAAAATCGCGACGACTTCGCGATTGTCATCTCGTCCGGAACTTCCAAGACCGAACGCAAGGCAGCCCAGCAGCGACTGACAACGCGTCGTCGGAAGATGGCCACACTCTGCGAAGAGCTGAGCCTGCGAACTCAGCGGTTGCAGCCCGTGATGAAGCGGATGCACCAGATTGCGGATCGTCTGAAGGAGATCGAGCGACTGTTGGCGATGCCTCACCATCGTCGTGACCGCGAGGAAGAACATCTGCTCGTTCGCGAGCAGGCCGAACTGGTCCAGATGGTCTGCGAACTCCCCGAAGACTATATCGGCCGGGTGAATGAGATTCGGCGTCGATTCGATGCCTGGACCGAGGCCAAGCAGCAGCTCTCGGGCGGCAATCTGCGGCTGGTCGTTTCGATCGCCAAGAAGTACCGCAACCGGGGTCTGAGCTTCCTCGACCTGATCCAGGAAGGAAACGCCGGGCTGATGCGGGGCGTCGAGAAGTACGAGTACCGCCGTGGCTACAAGTTCTCGACCTACGCCACGTGGTGGATTCGGCAGGCCATCACCCGGGCCGTTGCGGATCACGCCCGCACGATCCGCATCCCGGTGCACATGTTCCAGAGCATCTCGACGCTGAAGGCCAAAAGTGAGCAGATCCGCCAGGAAACGGGTCGCGACCCCAGCATGGAAGAACTAGCCGAGGCAGTCGGGCTCAGTGTCGAAGAGACCGAGCGAATCATGAAAACCTGGAAGCATCCCATCAGCCTGGACACACCGGTTGGTGAGAGCGAAGACAGCAGCTTTGGCGACTTCCTGGAAGACAGCCATGAGCATACACCGGCTGATTCCGCCATGCGGGAGATGCTGAAGGACAAGATTGACCACGTTCTCAAGAGCCTCACCTACCGCGAACGCGAAATCATTCGGCTGCGATACGGTCTGGGGGATGGCTATAGCTACACGCTCGAAGAGACCGGTCGAATCTTCAAGGTGACGCGTGAACGCATTCGTCAGATTGAGTCGAAGGCGTTGCGAAAGCTGCAGCACCACACTCGTGCCGATCACCTGAAGGGCTTCGTCGAGCATTTGAAGCCGCTTGATGCGGCTGCTGCTGCGGCAGACCCAGAGAGTGGAGCGGTCCTCAGCGAAGCCTTGGCAGAAGTGGCCTACCAGTAACAGCTTGAGCGGATTGGCCCTGCCGAGGCAACTCCAGACGTATCTGCAACTCGGCAGATGTCGGGGTGCCTTGGCCGGCAGCTTCTCCTCGACAACCTCCGCATTCTTGGTGGCGAGATACTCGGTCGCCGTCCGCACCAAACTGACAGCTCACACAGTGGCCCCGATCAGCCTGGTTCCTCCCTCGCTGGCGAGGGAGGAACGGGGGCAGCCTGGGGACGTCCGGCATATTTCTTCGCCCCCCTGCGTTTCTGCGCCCGATACGCTCCTTTCTCTGCTGGCGTGTCACTCCAGCTCGGTTCCGGAGAGTTGTCGATCCGCCTGACAGCGGGTATCGTACGCGCTACACTGTTTAACGCTCTTTTGCGTCGCCACACCTTGAGCCGCGCTGACGCATCCAAAAAATCGTCCTCCAGTGAAGGATTGAGAACATGGGACTTTTCGACGGCAAGCAGGGCTTGGTGTTTGGCATCGCCAACGACCATTCGATTGCCTGGGCCATCACGCAGAAGTTGCAAACCGAAGGTGCCACCATGGGCTTCACTCACCTGCCGGATAAGGATCCGGAACGCCCCCGGATGGAGCGGCGTTTGAGGAAGCTGGTCGAGCCCTTCGCAAAAATCATCATGCCCTGCGATGTCCAGAAGGATGACGATCTCGACAAGGTCTTTGCACAGG
>CALJUK010000432.1 GCA_937975745.1 uncultured Planctomycetaceae bacterium
TGGCCTGCGGCAGCCCGCTGGCCTGGATGGTGGGAGACAGATTCACGTCATTGACGGCCAGCGTGGGGAATACGACCAGTTCGTAGGCCCCGATGTCGACCGTGGTATTGAAGATACGGGATTGCCCCCGCTGATCTGTGGTGAGGGGATTGCTGTCCCCATCGACGGCCAGGCTGTTGTCACCGGCGTTCAAGGCGGGGCTGCCCGCGAGGAGAGCGTGGGTGAATGTCGGTCCGCCGTTGTCGGCCAAGGTGGTGTTGAGAATGCTGCCGAGGGCTGTCGCGTTGGTCCCGTTACTTGTGGCCGTGATGTCGCTGACACCGGGTGTGAAACCGGAGAACGCGGCGGCGTTGTCGATGCCGCTGTGGCCAAACAGGTTGTTGGCGTTGGCGTTGACGGTGCCGAGGTTGTAAAGTTCATCGCCACCGTCGACGGCCGTGTTGCCGGCGATCAGGGAATTTCGGAGAGTTGCGGTGCCGCCGCTGTCGATCCCGCCGCCGTTGCTACTGACGGAGTTGCTGGAGATGGTGCTGTTGGTGACCGTCAGCGTGCCATCATTGTTGATCCCGCCGCCGAATTGTGCCGAGTTGCCGGAGATCGTGCTGTTGGTGAGTGTCACCGTCCCGTTAGAATTGCTGATTCCGCCGCCTTCATCACCGGTCGAGTTACCCGAGATCGTACTATTGCTGACCGTCACTGTCTCGTTGTTGTCGATTCCGCCGCCATCAAAAGTGGCCGAGTTGCCGGTGATCGTGGTGTTGGTGATCGTCGCGACACCGCTGACAATGTAGATTCCACCGCCGTGAGAGGCCGAGTTGCCAGAGAGCGTGCTGTTCGCCACGGTCACAGTCCCGCGAGAACTCCGGATTCCGCCGCCGGAGAATGCCGAGTTGCCAGAGAGCGTGCTGTCGGTAAGAGACAGGTTTTCGCGATTGTCGATTGCACCACCATCTCCACCGCCCGAATTGCCTGCCGTCAACATCAGGCCGCTGAGACTGACAGTGATCTGATTTTCGCTGTCATCGTCATCGATATCGAAAATGCGGGAAGCGTTGTTGCCCGAAATCGTCAGCTGGTCGGCCCCCAGGCCGGTGATGGTCACATCGTCGGTAATGTCGAGACCTGATCCGCCCAGCGTGATCGTCCCGCCGGAGAGGGCGGCATCGAAAGTGATTGTGTCGGCACCCCGAACAGCATTGGCCAGTTCGATCGCTTCTCGCAGGGAGAAATCGTTTTCCGAATAGTCTCCGTCACTTTCATCAACCAGTGTGTCGACAACGAACGACTGGACCTCGACCCCCAGAATGGTAATCGTCACAATGGCGGTGGCTGTTTCGCCGTTTCCATCCGAGACGGTGTAGGTAAAGCTGTCGGTGTCGGTCTCATCGCCGGCCAACGCGTCGAAGGCTCCGTTGGGATCGTAGGAGCCGCTGCCGTCAGGGTTGCCCGTCAGCCTAGCGCCCGAGGGGAGTGTCAACGTTCCACCGCGGCCGATGGCTGTGCCGTTGATGTGCGTGACGACCAGTGTGTCGCCATCGAGATCGAAGTCGTTGACGAGAAAGCCTGCGGAGACATCGACCGTCAGGATACCGTCTTCTCGAACTTCGGCCGCGTCGTCGAGGGCCAATAGATTGGGGAAATCAGGCGGGACGGCCGGCCCAGTGATTTGCAGATCGTACGTGTTGGTATCGCCCAGAAAACCGAACACCCAGAGAAAATAGACACCCGCCGCGCGACCTTCGAGCGAGATCGTCTCGTTGTCGCTAGCGCTGAGAGACGACGCGATCCGTTGCTGGTTGGCATCGTAGAGCCGGATATCAATATCGCCGTCGGCGTGTGTGAACAGGACGTCGATGACGTCGCCTGCTTGGCCGGTGGCCCCCAGGACAAAGCGAAAGTAGTCTTCATCGTCGGCATCGGCGATCCGCAGGCCATTCTCGACGACATCACCAATCAGGCCGAAGTTGTAAGCCGTCTCGAAGTCTTCGTTGGATTCAAACCGGTCGGCATCGCCGTCCACGGCCGAGCTGTACTCGAAGGCCCCGATATCGATCGTGGTGTTGACGATGCGTGCCCGGCTGACGCTGAGTCCCCGCTGGTCGAACGGAACGTTCTCACCGACATTCGCGTCACCGTCCTGGTCGGCCCTGTCCAGTGGGATGTACGAGTTGTCGCCGGCATCGATCGCTGGGCTGGTGCCGAGCAGCCCCAAGATGCGCGTCGGCCCCCCCCAAATCCCGCAGACCGCCGTTGAATTGAGGATCGAGCGGTGTGGCCGTCGTGCCGATCTGGTTGCCGTCGCTACCGTTTGAGATGCCCGTTAGGCCTCGGTCGACACCGATCAGATTGTTGAAGCCTTCGTCGTCTTCTGGATCGCTGATGTCCCCCCGAATGTCGTCGGCGGAAAGATCGCCCCGGACGTTTGTCGCGACGATCGTATTGAAGAATGCCAGGGCGTAGTCATCGTTCTGGGAATAGATTCCGCCTCCTTCGCCGCTGGAGTTGTTGTCGCTGTCGGCCGTGTTGCCTGCGATGGTCGTGCTGCGGGTTTCGAGAAGGGAGTCAACTCCGTTGTAGATCCCGCCGCCGCTTCCCTGGGCCGAGTTGCCGAAGACGGTCGAGTTCTCGAGGAACATGTCGTACAGGTTGTACAGGCCGCCACCGTCGCCGTCGGCTGTATTGCCGAAAACCAGTGTGTCGGTCATGGTGAATTCGATGACATTGCTGTGACTGTAGACGGCACCGCCATTGCGTTCCGCTTGGTTGTTGACCAGTTCGACACCAGAGAGCAGCAGGTTGCCAGTATTGTAGATGGCCCCGCCATCCGCGGCGGAACCGGTCTTACCGGTGAGATCGCCTCCCCGGAGTGTGACATCGACGATGTCGACGTTGGCCGTCGTTGTGAAGATGCGGTCATTGCCGGTTTGTTCGATGATCACCTGGTCGGCACCGGGACCGAAGATCGACAGATCGGTGCCGATGGCGATCTCGCCCAGCGTCAATTCAATTGTTCCGGTAACGGAAAACTGAATGTCGTCGCCAGCGCTGGCCGCTGCGATGGCTTCGCGCAGAGATGTTCCCGCGCCGCTGCCGGCTCCGTTGTCTTCGTCGACCAACGTATTGACCGTGATAGTCGAGAGGAGCGTCCGGTCTTCCAGGAATTCGACCTGGGCGGCCATGTCGTGAAGCTGCTGTTGTCTGCGTGTTTTTCCGCCAAAAAAGCGGCGGGCGTTGCGACGGCCTCGGGACAGACGGCTTTGCTGGAACGATTGCAACCAGGAGGTGAGCAACATGGAGGAAGCCTTATGATCAAGAAAGCCACAATCGTCGGGCGCACGGTCATGCGGCCGGACGGAGAACCCGGTCAAGAAGAAGCGACTGAATCAGTCTTCAATTTGCTGGCTGGCCCGCCAAGAGTGGCCGCAGAACGGTGTAAAGGGTGGTGCAAGATTTGGCACTGACGTGCAATGGGATGATCTAGGCTACACAGGCTTTGTGTACCAGATCCATGATGAGAGCGGAACACGCAGTCTGATCGTCAGAATTGGCTTCGATTCCGGTCTAAGCCATCTGGTCGAACAATGCGGCCGTTCGAGGGCGGCGTTCGGTTCCGCAGGGTCCGGCGTCGTCAGTTACGGTTTCTCTGCTGAATCGCCCGCTTGCGTCTCGCTGTCCGTCTCACCCAATTTCGAAACAGCTTCACTGATGACTGACCCCCGACAAACGAATGAGATGCCCTGATTCGAGATTGTATCGATCATCACGCTCTCGATGATCGGCGCGGTCACCGGTTGATTGGCAGACCACTCCACCAGGAAGTTGGCCCCGCTCCCACCGGTGGAATCTTTACGGTCGACGAGAACTTCCGTCGTGGCGAGCGGCGGGAGACGGACTGGTTTCGCAAGGTAGGATTTGACTTCCTTGCCTCGCGTGTCGAAGTATCGCACCGAGTTGACAGTAATCTCGGACGTCAGGCTCGTGTTGCGGACACTGAGCGTAATCGTCAACAGGTGTGCGTCACCCCGACCATGATACACGTGCGAATACGCGGGAACGTATACCAACTGTCCTTCCACCGGGTTGGCCATCAAATGGTGGAGGTCGCTGCGCGTCGATTCACCAGACGGCAGTTCTTCCGGCGGACTGTGCCTCAGTATGGCATGGAAGGCGTCAATTTTACGATCGACGTAAACCACATAAGACAACAGAGACATCGCGCCGATGAGAATGGCTCCCCAAAGGAGCAGATTAAACCACCGACTCGACGCCGGATCGGTATCTTTGTCTGAATCAAGTTTCCTGGACATCGATCACTCCGCAATGCTTGCATCGATTCGATCAATTACGGCGTATGCCAGTCGGAACCGCTTCCCAGTTAGAACTGCCACACTGCCCACGATATCCGATTTCGGGAGCGCACACCTCATAGGCGTATCGGCACCAGCCCCGGAACCGCGCCTTCCATCTGGTCCGGCTTCTGCTCTGTTCCAGCCGACCTCCATCGCTGAAACGATGAGAATGGTTACGTAAACAACGGTATTCCCACGTGGGGGCGAACCGATCTCCACTTCTGCAGTCCGTGGCCGCAGCTTCGTCCGCGGCTGCCGACCAGCCGTTTGGCAACAGTTTAAACGAAGGGATGAATTAGCCGAAATGGATGCAGGAACTTGCTCGGACGCCACGAAGCTACCGTCGCCAAGGATCAGTC
>CALJUK010000433.1 GCA_937975745.1 uncultured Planctomycetaceae bacterium
TCATTACTGCTCCCTCTTTATCTTCTGTGACGGGCTCGGACTCGTCTGCCTATCTCTCTATATCTCGTGCGGCAGAAGGCGCAGCAGCGGATTCCATTCAGCGCGGTGCAATTCCTGCCGGCTGCTCCCGCGAGACTGGACCGTCGCCGTCATCTGGAACACTGGCTGCTTCTGGCGATGCGGGCCGCCGTGTTGGCTTTGCTGGCGATCGCCTTTGCCCGCCCTGTGCTCCGGACGGTCTCGGCCGTTCCCGGAGGTGAGACGCGCCCCGAGTTGGTCTGCGTGTTGCTGGACACGTCCGCCAGCATGCATCGCGAGGATCTCTGGCAGCAGACGTTGACGGCTGTCGAATCGGTAGTGAAGTCTGCGAAGCCCCGTGATGTCGTTTCCGTGGCGACGTTCGATTCCGCCGTCCGTTTGGTGCTGCCACTCTCAGAAGCGGACGGGCTGACGAGTTCCCAACGGTGGGATCGCGTGCAAGCTCGGCTGGGAGAGAGCGTCCCCGGTTGGAATGCGACCCATTTGGCAGAAGCACTCCTGTCGGTCGCTGATCGATTGACGACATTTCGGCCGCGTGAGGGAGATGCCAGCGAATACGTCCGCAAAGTCATCGTCATAAGTGACCTGCAGTCGGGCAGTCGGCTGACTGAGCTTGCACAACAGGCCTGGCCCGACGATGTGATGGTCGAATTGCAGCCCGTACAAACAAGCCATCCGACAAACGCGTCGGTGCAGATTGTCGAGTCATCGGGCTGGTCCGCCGGCTCTGCCGAGCCGATCCGTGTACGGGTGACGAATTCGAGTGATGCCCAGAGGACGCGGTTCCAACTTTGGTGGGCCGATATCGCGCCGACAGACGCAGCGGCTGAAGCGGTGACGATCGTTGTGCCTCCCGGGGAAGTACGAATGGCTTCGCTTCCCTCCCTTCCCGAGTCGGTCGTGTCGGCCCAGCTTGTTCTCGAAGGAGACGACCACGAATTCGATAACCATGCGTATCTGACCGCTTTCGTTCCGGAGGCAGTGACGGTTGGATTCTTCGGCAGCGACCTGCCCGACGATCCGAACGGCTTGCTCTATTTTTTGCAACGGGCCTTTCCCCCCTCATACCGGAGGAATGTCACTGTCAGTTCCAACGCGTTGGAACTTCACAGCGAAACTATTCCTGCAAACCGATCCGGCGGCGTATTGGGGCCCAACGGCCTGGTCATCCTGGGATCCGACGCCTGGAACTTTGCTGACCGAATGACCGTGCAGAGCTGGTTGCAGGCCGGAGGAACGGTGTTGTTGCCGCTGAGTTCCGAAGTGAAACTGGCTGACGTGATGGCGTTGGTCGGCAAGTCGGCATCGTCGGAGATGGTACACCCGGAAGAAGTGATCGAGGTTGATCAACCGGTAATTTTCTCGGAGATCGACTTCTCGCATCGACTGCTTTCGGCATTTACCGAGGCCCGCTTCGCTGACTTCACCCGTATCCAAGTCTGGCGGCATCGCCGCGTGTCGCCGGAGATGTTCCCAGGGGCACGGGTTCTTGCCTCTTTTGACGATGGCGACGCAGCCCTCGTGG
>CALJUK010000434.1 GCA_937975745.1 uncultured Planctomycetaceae bacterium
ACGATCCATGTCGCCCCCGGAGAAGCCGCCGTCGTCATATTGGGTCGAGAGGCACACCCAGCCTTCGTTCACCTGACTCGCGATGTAGTTCGCTCCCGAATCGCGCTGGGCGTCGAGGCTGTTGAACTCCTGGTCCAGCCCCTCTTCTGTGCTCTTGCGCGTGTAGATCGCGCAGCGAACGGCGGCGGGTTGCTCGTCATTGGCTCGGTCGCGCATTCCCGAGCGCGCGTCGCCTTCAGCCGGAAGAACAGGAACCCGTTGCAGTGAGAGCGGGTGATCGCCTTGGCGACTGCGCTCAGTGATGGATAGGACTCACCCTCGTACTCGAACCCCTCTTCGCGGACCGTCACCATCAGTGTCCGCCCCTTGTACTTACGGGTGATGACCGACCCCGGCATCGGGACGCGGGCGTCGTGGTTTGTGGAAACCGTCTGGCGCTTGTCGCGGCCTCCCGGTTTCGACTCGTGCGACGTTCGTTGCTGCGGTGCCTTCATCCGCAGGTCGGCGTCATTGGCCAGCTCCATCGCACGGCGTCGGGCCCGCTCGGACAGGCCACCTTCCGCATTGGCCTGCATCCGCCAAGCGATCCGCTTGATGAGCCACTGTTTGTGGTTCGAACGGCAGGCCTCCCGGAACACCTCCTCGTATTTCCGCTTCAGTTCCGGGACGGTCATCCGCTCCATCGCGGCAACCTCGGCGGTGATGTTGAGCGTGCGCCGGCCAGCATTCGCAGCGCGTTTCGGTGCAGCAGCCGCACCAGTAGAATTGGTCACAGCCATGACGTGCCCTTTCTCTGTCAAAGGGTGGTTGTGGTCAGAGCCGGCATGGTGGGACAAACACCGCGTCGGCTCGTTTTCTTGAACGAGCAAGTTGTTCAGGTCTGTGTCACAGGCGGCCTCTCGGTGGAACTCGGGAACCGTCAACCAGTGGGCACAGTGAGGCTCGTTTCGACGGAAACATCAAGGCCCGGCGAATCGGATTTCGAGGGGTCTTCAGAGGTGGGCCTGCCATCCCGTTGCCGCTGCCTGTGGTGGCGGAGAACGCCGCGGGCGAAAACGGCGGCCACGTGTTGCAGACGCTCCTCCGGCGTCATTTCTTCGGCACAAGTGTCGAGCAGCATGCGGTTTCCCGTGGCGATGCAGCGAATCGCAAAGCGGTCGGGGACGAATTGCGTCTAACTCCGGTTAACAGCCCCTCTATTTATTACCTACCGCGTTTTGGCCCGAACCGACGAAGAATTCTCCCGATTTCCGGATTTGAATGCTCGCATCTGCCCGCGCCTTCAGTGGTTCAACGACCGCACAATAAAGTCAAATCTTTTCGTTTGACGTAACTGTGTGGTAGAGATATGCTCTCTCCATCTCCGAGCTCGATGTCACGAAACCGGGACAGATGGCGAAGAAGCAGGCGAAACGTGGTCGCGGCCGGCCTCCGGTCGAGGGCATCACACCCAAACAGCGGGAGACGCTGCGGGCGGTTCGCGACCTTCTCGCACAGCGGGGTTATCCGCCGACGATCGGCGAACTCGCCCAGAAGCTCGAAGTGACCGGACCGACGGCCCATTCCTCGGTGAAGCAGCTCGTCCGCAAAGGGTTTCTGAAGCGGGAACCAAACAAGCGTCGCGGGATCTCAATCGCGCGGGAGCCGGCAGGCGAAATCGCCGAACAGGTCGAGATCCCCGTCCTGGGACACGTCTCAGCCGGGCGGCTGAGTTTCGCTGAGGAAAACGTGATTGGGCACGTCAACGTCGACGCTTACCTTGTCCGTAGCGGACAGTACTTCGGGCTGAAAGTCGTCGGAGACAGCATGACGGGGGCCGGCATCCGGGACGGAGACACGGTCGTCGTCCGGCATCAACCACTGGCGGAGAACGGCGACATCGTTGTGGCCTGCGTGGGGGACGAGGCGACCGTCAAACGGCTGTCGTATTCCCCGAGTCGGATCGAATTGCGGGCGGAGAACCCGAAGTATCGGCCGATCGAAATCGATTCGGAGCAGATTGACGAGTTTCGGGTTGTCGGTCGCGTCGTGGCGCACGTGCGTCGGCGTGGGCGGTAGGACGCACAGCAAAGGATTGAGAATCGAGACTGACACGCCCATGAGCCCGTGCGATAAATCCTAGCAGCACATCGGAAGGCTGCGAGAGCTGTACCTGCTGAAAATGGAGTTTCCGCCGCCGGCGGCATGACGCGTCGCGCAATTGCCAGCCGCTTCTCTGTGTGCTCTTTCTTCTACCCGTGATTCCTGCGCTTGGACTGCGCGCATTGCCTGCCAGAAGGGACGATCAAGATGACCGCCATTGATGCTTCAACCATTGTGCTGCGACTGAGAACCGAGCGTGCCGAGCTCGAACTGCTGAATCGGACCGTCACGCATTGCCTGTGTCTGGCGAGCGACCGTGAACTGCTCCCGCCAGATCCGAAGGGACAACATGTCCGTCGTGTGCCGTCCACCTGGGGCATTCGCCGGGACACGTTCTTCTGGGACAGCTGGGACTGGAAACTCCGCGGCGAGGACGACCTCCGCCGATTCTTCGA
>CALJUK010000435.1 GCA_937975745.1 uncultured Planctomycetaceae bacterium
AAATCACACCCGGAAAATCACACCCGGAAAATCACACCCGGAAAATCACACCCGGAAAATCACACCCGGGGAGATCGCCGACGGGACGTGACGGCCGTCAGTCGTCCTTGAGTGCGTTCTTGACATCCACGATTGCCTGCCTCCCGTCGGCAAATAGCATAAGTGAATTATCCATCGCGAACAGCGGGTTGCCAATGCCCGCGAAGCCGGGACTGAGGCTGCGCTTGATGACCACGACGGTCCGGGCCTTGTCGACGTTGATAATGGGCATTCCGGCAATCGGACTGTTGGGGTCGGTGCGGGCCAGTGGATTGACGACGTCGTTGGCTCCCAGAACAATGGCCACGTCTGCCTGCTCCATGGTCGAGTTGACATCGTCCATTTCTTTGAGCGACTCGTACGGAATGTCAGCCTCGGCCAGCAGGACGTTCATATGGCCCGGCATACGGCCCGCGACGGGGTGAATGCCGAACTCAACAGTGACATGACGTGATGAGAGCAGCTTGTACAGTTCGCTGACGGCGTGTTGTGCCTGTGCGACAGCCATGCCGTAGCCAGGGACAATGACCACACGGCTGGCGACGTCCAGCATCATCGCGACCTCGTCGGCGGATGTCGACTTGACGTTCGCGTACATTTCATTCGTGTCGCTCCTGGTCGATGCTGTCTGGAGTGTGCCGAAGACGACGTTCAGTAACGAGCGGTTCATGGCCTTGCACATGATGCGTGTCAGGATGATTCCGGAAGCACCGACGAGCGAACCGGCGACGATCAGCACGTTGTTGTGAAGTACAAATCCGGTCGCTGCTGCCGCCAGTCCCGAGTAACTGTTGAGGAGGGCAATGACGACGGGCATGTCGGCTCCACCAATCGGAATGACCAACATCACTCCCAGGATCAACGACAGAGTGACCACAAACCAGTACAGCAGGTTGGCCGATTCGGGTTGAAAGACCAGCCCGGCCGCCAAGGCCAGACAAACGACGCTCAGCATGGCGTTAACGATTTTCTGTCCGGCGAAACCGAATCTCTCGATGAATTTGAGTTCCTGCAATTTCGCGAAAGCGATCAGGCTACCCGAGAGCGTGACCGCCCCGATCAGTCCCGAGGCCGCCGTCGCGGTCAGATTGTCGCCCGAGAGTTGCTTGGGATCGACGGCCAGTAATGCCGCACCGGCCACCAGCACAGAGGCTCCGCCCCCCAAGCCGTTGTATAACGCGACCAGTTGCGGCATTTGTGTCATCTGAACTTTGATGGCCAGGAACGCGCCAATGGCTGTCCCGATCGCCAGGCCGATCACGATCAGTTTCCAGTCGAACACCTGCTGCACCAGCAGTGTGGCGATGACGGCCAGCAGCATGGCGGCCGAACCGAGCAGATTTCCCCGGACCGCTGTCCGTGGGTGAGTCAGTCCTTTCAACCCGAGGATGAACAGGACCGAGGCGATCAAATAGCTGAAGTCCAACTGGGTTTCGGTCACGTCTAAACTCCGTCTCGTCCTGCAGAAAAGGCTTGCGAGACACCGGAAAGGTTCGAATCACGCTAAGTAAGAAGCCTGTGCTGAAGCGGTGGTTCAATTTTTGCGGCGAAACATGCCGAGCATGCGGTGCGTCACCAAAAAACCACCGACAACGTTGACCGTTGCCAGAATCACCGCCAGGCAACCCAGAACGCGGGCCGCCGTTGGATTGGACATTTCGATGGAAATGAGCGCTCCGATCAGCGTGATGCCCGAGATTGCGTTCGAGCCCGACATCAGCGGTGTGTGCAGAGTCGGTGGAATCTTCGTGATAATTTCAAAGCCGACGAAGACGGCCAGCACAAACAACGTCAGCAGCAAAATTGCAGACCCACCGGCAGGTGGTGTTTCCGCGACGACATCGGCCAGCAACAGCCAGGTTCCTGCAGATTCCATCAGGCCTCTCCCTTTTCTGCCGAGGTACTCTCGGAGGTGGACTCACTCGCATTCGATGGCGCGTCGTTTGTGGTTGCCGTTGCCGTTTCGCTGTCCGGATTCAGCGGCGGAAGTTCCAGCAGTTCCCGAATACGGGAGTGGACGATCGCTCCGTCCCGCGTGACGAGCGTTTCGGCGATGATTTCGTCCGCCATGTTGAACTCAATCCGGCCCGCATTGAGCAGGTTCTTCAGGAATGTCGCCACATTGCGGGAATACATCTGGCTGGCGTGTCCGGGAATGGTCGCCGGCAGATTGCATGGACCGATGATCGTGACGCCATGTTCGACGACTGTCTGCGCAGCACGGGTCAATTCGCAATTGCCGCCCCGCTCGGCTGCGATGTCCACGACGACTGAGCCGGGTGCCATGGCGGCGACCATCTCGGTGGTGACCAGGACGGGGGACTTCTTTCCGGGAATGGCAGCCGTCGTAATGACGATGTCATGAGCAGCAACGACTTCCTTCATCAGCTCGCGCTGGCGGCGGTAGAAGTCGTCGCCCATCTGGGCGGCGTATCCCCCTTTTTGCTCGGACGACTCGGTCTGCAGGTCAAGCTCGACGAACCGGGCACCGAGACTTTCGACCTGTTCTTTGACTGCCGGTCGAACATCGTACGACTGGACGACGCCTCCCAGACGACGTGCCGTCGAAATGGCCTGCAATCCGGCCACTCCGGCCCCGATGATCAGGACTTTCGCCGGTGCCAACGTTCCCGCAGCCGTCATCAGCATGGGAAACATTCGTGGAAATGAGTCCGCCGCCAGCAAGACTGCTTTGTATCCAGCAATGGTGGCCATTGCCGACAGAATGTCCATGCTTTGGGCTCGTGTGATTCGCGGAACCAGTTCCAAAGCGAAGCACGCAACTCCCCGTTCCGCCACAGCCTGAAACGGTTTCGGGTCCCACAATGGTTCGCAGCAGGCAATCAGCGTCTGTCCCGGACGGAACTTCGCCAGGTCGGCATCGCCATGATCCGGATTGGCTGCCGCAGCCCGAACTTGGGTGATAACGTCGGCTGCGGAAAAGACTTCGTCTCGGGTGGCCACAACGCGGGCACCGGCCTTTTCGTACGAGGCATCCAAATGGCCTGCTGCCTTGCCGGCCCCGGACTGAATCACCACGTCCAGACCACATTTCTGCAGCATGGACAGGTCGCCGGGGACGATGGCCACGCGCGTTTCGCCAGGAAAGGTTTCTGCTGGAACGCCGACTTGTAACCGAGTCTCAGATGCAGTCATCCGTTCTCACACGCTCCCATCCGATTTCGCAAGTTGAAATGGCTGTCCGACAGTCCGCCCGGACTTGTGATGCAGGCAGGCTTGTCCACCGATCGGTGACGTGTCCCTTGGAGCCTTATAACCGATCGTACCGCCATCCAAAAGGAACCCGATTGATTCTGTGGACAGGAGCGGGGGCGTTGACATCATTTGCCGTCAAACTGGTGAATTCAGGAGGAAATCGTAGAAATGCAGACCACGTTCGCATGTTGCGGGACAGGAATTCACGCAGACGATTCATCACGACGAAGCGGATGCACCTGCTGGCCGACGTTTCTGCAACATTCTGCCGATCTACGCGAGGATTTCGTCGACGACTCGGCCGTGGACATCGGTCAGTCGGAAATCCCGGCCCTGGAAGCGATACGTGAGCCGTTCATGATCGAAACCGAGTAGGTGCAGCAGAGTGGCGTGCAGGTCGTGGACGTGCACTTCTCCCTCGGTGACGCCAAAGCCCAGTTCGTCGGTCGCCCCGTGGATACAACCGGGGCGAATACCGCCCCCCGCGATCCACATGGTGAAGGCGTCGATGTGGTGGTCTCGACCGAGACTGTCGCGTGGCTCGCCCATGGGAGTCCGCCCGAATTCGCCTCCCCAGATGACCAGAGTTTCGTCGAGCATCCCTCGCTGCTTGAGGTCGAGAATCAATGCTGCAGCGGCCTGGTCGGTCTGTTGGCAGAGCTGAGCCAGCGTGACCTCCAGATCGGCGTTGTTTCCACCATGATGATCCCAGTCGGTGTGGTACAGCTGCACAAAGCGGACACCCCGTTCGAAAAGACGGCGGGCCAGCAGACAGTTGT
>CALJUK010000436.1 GCA_937975745.1 uncultured Planctomycetaceae bacterium
GTCCATGCCTTCGATCACTTGGCTGAGCGTTCCCTGTCGTTGTTCAAGGTTGGTGTTCTCCGCCAGCCAGGTCTTCACGCCGTTCATGTTGTCCGTGCGGGACCGGTAAATCGCCCCGCGGCTGTCGCAGAGAACGATGTCCTTGACGCCGGCCTCTAACAACAGTTTGGCAATCGCCATGCCGGCGGCACCGGCTCCGTTGATCAGAACCGACAGCTGATCCATCTGTTTTTCCACGACCTTCAGTGCGTTCAACAACGCAGCCAGGACGACAATTGCCGTCCCGTGCTGGTCGTCGTGAAACACCGGAATTTCCAACCGCTCGATCAGGCGTTCCTCGATTTCGACACAGCGGGGCGAAGAAATGTCTTCGAGGTTAATTCCGCCAAACGTCGGAGCGAGATAGCAACAGGTTTCGACGATCTGATCAACATCTTGTGTGTCCAGGCAGATTGGGAACGCATCGACGCCGCCGAATTCTTTGAACAGCAGTGCTTTCCCTTCCATCACCGGCATGGCGGCCCGGGGACCGATGTTCCCCAAGCCCAGTACGGCCGAACCGTCGCTGACGACGGCGACGGTATTCTTGCGGATGGTCAGGTTGAAGGACGCGTCCGCGTCTTCGTGGATCGCGCGGCAGACACGGGCGACCCCGGGAGTGTAGGCCATCGAAAGGTCGTCGCGCGTCTTGACAGAGATCTTCGGCGTGACCTCGATTTTGCCCCCCAGATGCATCAGGAAGGTGCGGTCTGAAGTCTTGAGAACTTCGACCCCGTCCAGTTGTTTCAGGGCCTCGACGATTCGTTGACCGTGGTCGACGTCACCGGCACTGATGGTGATGTCACGAGTGATCGTGTCTTGCCGAACATCGACAATATCGACCGCACCAATCTGGCCGTTCATCTTGCCAATTGTCGAGGTAATCGAACCGAGCGCTCCGGGAAAGTCTGCGTACCGGAGACGAGCGGTGATACTGTATGACGGGCTGTAAGCCTTCATTCCCGAGTCCTTTCAGGTCGTTTCTGGTTCCAGCAATTGAGTTCCGCAAGATGTTCGGGAGACCGACCGATCGACGCGGCCTTCAAAATCGATGACCCGGTTGCGGCCCGTCCTTTGTCATGGTCAGGATCTCCGGGCCGTCTTCTGTCATAAGAATCGTATGTTCGAACTGGGCCGACAAGGCCCCGTCGACCGTCCGGACAGTCCAACCGTCCGTTTTGTCGAGTTTCGTCCGCCAGACCCCGAGGTTAAGCATCGGCTCGATCGTGAAGCACATCCCCGGCTTCAACACGTCCTGCGCTGCTCCCGGATAGGGATAGTGCGGAATTCCCGGTTCCTGGTGAAAATTCCGTCCGATGCCATGTCCCTGATACTCGCGAACGACTTCCGTCCGATGCTTGCGGGCGTAATCGTAGATGGCCCGGCCAATTTCCAGGACCGTCCCTCCTGGGCGAGCGGCGGCAATGCCGACATACAGTGAGTCGAATGTGACTTGCACCAACCGTCGGGCTTCGCTCGCAACCTCGCCAAGAAGGAAGGTTTCCGACTGGTCGCCGTACCACCCCTCGACGATCGTCGTCAGGTCGACATTGACGAGGTCACCTTCCTGCAACACGGTGGCGTCCGGAATGCCGTGGCAGACCACGTCGTTGATGCTCGTACAGATACTGCGAGGATAACCCTTGTACCCAAGACAGGCTGGCGTATGGCCATGCTCGCGAGTATAGGCATACGCCAATTGGTCCAGGTCGGCCGTCGTGATGCCGGGCTGAATTCTTGGCCGCAGGTAGTCCATCAACTGGGCATTGAACCGACCTGCAGCACGCAGACCTTCTAGCTCATTCCCCTTATACATCGGGGCACGCGGCATACAAACAACCTTCGACCACTACGGATCGGAACCAGGGTCAAATGAATCAAACCGGCCTGTCATGCAGAGCCGGCCCAGCGAAAGAGTGTCATGTTGGACGGTCACGTTTGGGCTGAAGATAGTGGTCCACGGCTCCTTGGCCGTGCCCTACCGTCGTACCAACCCGGCAACCTCCGGCTGACGCAGCACGCGTCTATTCTGTAGCGATCTCCGTGTCCGGTCAACCGGACGGGACGTCTTGATGAGATTGCACAACGGCCGAGATGTGAGAATACGCGGCCCAATGCGATCGACTACGGCATGGGCGCTCTGGTCACAGGGGGGGCGGATATGGCATAATTCCAAAAGACATCAGCCGTCGCTGATTCGACTGATGAAAGCAGCCATGTGTTGACCAACGGTTCCTCTCTGACGAGTCCATCCATGCCGACTTCGGCCCTCGATCTTGCATCACCGTCGCGAAACAACTTCAGGTCGGAAAACACCCCGACCCGTTGTCCGCCCGTTCTGGCCAATCGTCGAGAAGTCCTTCGCGCCGGATTGAAGGGCTTCAGCTCGCTGGCCCTTGCCGATGTGTTGCGCCGTCGGAGTTGGGCGGCCGCGGAGGGGAAAGCCCCTGCGAACAAGTCCCCCATGGCCATCATCCTGGTCTGGCTGCGCGGCGGGTGCAGCCATCTGGACACGTTCGATCCCAAGCCGTCGGCACCGTCCGATTACCGCGGACCGTTTCAGCCGATCGACACGAACGTGCCAGGGATCCAGGTGACCGAGCTGATTCCTCAGTTGGCGGCGATGGCCGACCGCTACACGTTGTTGCGTTCTGTTGCACACACAGGTGGAGGCCATCCGGCCGGTTCGCTGCAGGTGCTGGCGGGAGACCCGGCCGCGCAGGACAAACTGACCCCGGAACTGCCGGACTGGATGTCGGTCGCCAGCTATTTTCGCCGGAACCCGCACCAACGGATCCCCAATTACGTCGCTGTCAATCCGGTCGATCGGTACGACAGTTTCACGATTGCCGGCTCGACTTATCTGGGACCGGCATACGACCCGTTCCGTGTTCTGGGGGATCCCAGTCGCCCCGATTTCTCCGTTCCGAATATCGGTGTCACCGATGCCGAACAGTTGGATCGGCTGAAGCGGCGGAGCGACCTCAAAGGGCAATTCGACCGGATGCGGCGGGAGATCGACCAGTCCGGCATGATGGCTGCGTTGGACGCCTTCGAAACCCAGGCACTTAATCTGTTGATCAGCCACGAAGCCCGTGCTGCGTTCGATCTGACGACAGAACCGATGGAGCTCCGTCAGCGATACGGCATGAACGCCTGGGGGCAGCAATGCCTGATGGCCCGCAAACTGGTCGAAGCGGGTGTCGATGTCGTTGCGACCGAATTTGACGGACCATTATGTGGTCGAGTTGCCAACTGGGACGATCACGCCGTCAATCATCACGTCTTCGATGCGTTGCGTTTCCGCATGCCGACGTTCGACCAGGCGGTTTCGGCGTTGATCGAAGACGTTTACCAGCGCGGCCTCGACAAGCGAGTGCTGGTGATTGTCACGGGCGAATTTGGCCGAACTCCGCGGATTTCGCATGTTGCCAGCAGCGGCGGCGGAGTGGCGAGTGCACCGGCCGGCACTGTCCAACCGGGTCGCGACCACTGGCCTCGGGCGAACACCATGCTGTTTGCCGGCGGTGGAATCCAGACGGGCCAAGTGATTGGCGCGACCGATCCCAAAGGAGAAGATCCGGTGGAACGCCGTGTTTCTCCACAGGATTTTCTGGCGACCATCTACCATCATCTGGGGATCGACTACACGACAGCGGCCATCGAGAATTTCGCCGGCCGCCCGGTCCCGATCGTCACCGACGGTCAGGCGATTCGTGAGTTGATCTTACGGATGGCCTCGCCTCGATTCTGATCGCTCGTCCGCACCGACAGGATCTCCCACGCGTTCTGGGAATGGTTTCCGCGACCGATTCCAAAAATCAGTCCGGAAGGGTCCCTCCGGACATTGCCCATTCGTACCTGGTGACGATAATTGAACGCCATGGGCTGAGTGCATTGGACGGGGACTGTTCGGGGATGGCACGACAGAATCGATCGCCCTGGCCTCGTGTCGCAACACCTGTTCGCGGAGACTGAACTGCGCGATCATTCATGGAAGTTCGTGCGTTCGACGCCAACCGGCAACCGACACAAGTCCGCAGGTCGACCCGTATGATTTTGCAACAGGAGGCAATGGGATGCGGCGCGTGCTCACGCTTGTTTTGGCCGGCGGCAAAGGCTCTCGGCTGGAACCCCTTACTCGGGACCGTGCCAAACCTGCCGTCCCCTTCGGTGGTAGCTATCGCATCATCGATTTCACGCTGTCCAACTGCATTAACAGCGGTCTCCGGAAGGTACTCGTCCTCACGCAGTATAAGGCGGCCAGCCTCGACCGCCATCTCAATCTGGGCTGGCGTTTTCTCTGCCGCGACCTCGACGAGTTCATCGAGGTTCTCCCGCCGCAGCAACGGATTGACGAGCACTGGTACCAGGGAACAGCCGACGCCGTCTACCAGAACATCTACACCATTGAGAAGCATCAGCCAAAACACGTGTTGATTCTCTCGGGCGATCACATCTACAAGATGGATTACTCGGAGATGATCCGCGACCACATCGCCAAGGGGGCCAAAGCGACGATCGGTTGTATTCCCGTCTCATTAGAGGAGGGAACCGAGTTTGGCGTGATGCAAGTCGATCCCTCGCATCGCGTGACGAAGTTTCAGGAAAAGCCCGAGGCTCCGGAGCCCATGCCTGGCAATCCCGAGCGCTGTCTGGCCTCGATGGGTATCTACGTGTTCGAAGCGAACTTCCTGTTCGACCAACTCTGCCGCGATGCCACCGTGCATGGGAGTTCGCATGACTTCGGCAAGAACATTATTCCGTCCGTCATTCACGAACATCTGATTCAGGCGTTTCCGTTTCAGGATATGAACACCGGCGACGGATACTACTGGCGCGACGTCGGAACACTCGATTCATACTACGAAGCGAACATGGACTTGGTCGCCGTCCATCCAGAACTGGACTTATACGATCACAGTTGGCCGACCCGGACATATCATCCTATCTGTCCGCCACCGAAGTTTGTCTTCGCCCAGAGCGAGGCAAAGCCCCCGCGAGTCGGCCACGCGACAGACAGTATCGTCAGTGCAGGCTGTATCCTGTCAGGCGGCAGCGTGTCCGGCTCCGTACTGTCATACAACGTCCGTGTGAACAGTTGGGCGACCGTCGAGAACTCGATCCTGTTTGATGGTGTAGACGTCGGACGGCATGCCAAAATTCGCCGTGCCATTATCGATAAGGGGGTACACATCCCCGAAGGCACTGAAATTGGCTACGACCTTGACCGCGACAGGCAGCGGGGATTCACCGTCACCGAGAACGGTGTCGTCGTCATCGGAAAATTCGACGCCGTGCTTTAGGCTCCTCACCGCGCATAAAAAATCCCGGAAGCAGCGGGTCTCATGGGGGGGCGAGAGACTCCGGCCACTTCCGGGGGCGATAGTTACACGGTGATTCAATAAGACCGCGTCACCGGCTAGCTTCCGTGCCTGCCGTTGACGCGGACGGAAAACGGTCGCTGTTCGCGTCCTTGCGGGCGGACCGTTACCGCTGTCAGCGAAAACTGCCAATCATGCGAGATGTCGCCATGGTGGACGTCGCTCTCGAACGGACAATGTGAATTGTGGAGAGTGATAGACGACTGATAGGGTGTGTCAGAAGTCGACTTCGTTGCCGGAGCGAACTGCTCGTGTGACGTGAGGCGGGCGAACGATATTCCCTCGTCGCGAAGCGGTCAAGATCAATGGGCGGCAAATTCCGTGTTTCTTGATTAGCCCGCACAAGGATCGGCAACTCCTGCCCTTCGCAACAGAGGGCCAGCGATCGGAGTGACCCATTGTCCAATCGGTTGCGACCACGCTCCCGTATACCAGAGAACCGGTGCCGACCCCTCCCTGTGCTTCGTCCTCGTCCTGGACATTCAGCGCCGAAGACTCGCCATCAACCGGTTTGAAAACTGGTTCTAGTCGTGTCGTCCGCGCTCACGGCTGGCACCTTATGCCGTATTAACACCGCATGGGGCGGCCGGAAGCTTCCGCAGCCGAGATACGCAGCCTCTCTGAACCTTTCTGGAAGCGATCGTGAGTTCGAAATCGCCCGCAACCAGTGAGGTTGATCTTGACCCGATTGTAAACAAATCGGATAGTCCGCTCCGGTTGACGCGGCCTGCTGAGAACGCGGCTGATCTTGGCACGGAGAGTGGCCTTTCCCGACCTCCGACGTCGCAACTCGCTCGAGACGATTGAGCGTCGAGGCATTCAGTCACGTTTTCAGCTTTCGGGCAGTCGACAAAGCCGTGGGCGGACGGTTCGCGGTTGGCCAGGGAAGGAAACCAAAGATGAGCGATCGGCTGAAATATTGGATAGCCCAAGCGACAATTGTCATGTATCTCTCCGTCCTTTCGCTGGGCATCGTCGCCCACACCGTCCAGTTTAAGCAGAATTCTCATCCCCTCATGTACTTCATTGTGTGGGATATGTTCTGTGGCTGGTCGGCGTATTCGTCGCGGGTGCATCTTCTGGCGGAAGGAGAAAGTGGTGCCCATTACGAACTATCACCGGCACCCTGGGGAGAGTTTCATCCCTATGCATCGCTCGACCGGTCTCATTATGACGTTGTCGGGACAGCCGCCCCACGTCTGGCGCTGAACACGCTGAAACACACCGTGCACGAACCAATCCGCCAGATCTACCTGATCGAAGAGAACTGGGCCAAGAAGTACAACCTTCCGGACCATGTCTGGCAGCAGGTATTCCAGGAGCCCAAGAGCCCGTACAGCTATTTCCACATTCGGGCGTTGTTTGACGGCGAAGGCAACATCCAACAGGCCAATTCCACCTGGCTCAGCATCTCTGAGAATCCCCGTCTGGCTGCCGAGTCGCAAAAGGGTCAGCCATACTTCACAATCGTCTCGCACCCGCTGGCACGCTCACAGGCTTTGAGCGGGACGCTGCCCAATTCGGCCGGCAGCGAGTCGATCCCATCGTCTCCGGATTATTAAGTTCTTCGATCCGGCGAACAGTCCCGTCGAACTTACTCCTCCCCTGGCGACCACTTGATTTCGGCCTTGTCGAATCGGGAGAACATCTCGCATGAATTCCCTGACGGATACCACCCCATCGGCAACGACGTTCGTAGCAACGCCGGCGGTCTCCTCGCGTAATGAGCTGGCAGAAAGCACGTCTGGATGGGATCGATTCTTTTTTCGAGAGACTGTCCCCTACGGGATGGCCTTGATGCGGATCACACTCCCGTTGATCTTGTTCGGACTGGTCGCACAGCGTTGGGCGGCCGCCCGTGAACTCTTCTCCCTCGACGGTGCAACCGCTCCTTTGGCGGTCAATTACGGCTACCTCGTCT
>CALJUK010000437.1 GCA_937975745.1 uncultured Planctomycetaceae bacterium
CCGGTTGCGACATCGCGATCGACGTACGTGGACTTTCTCCGGATCCGGTTGAGTTGAATTCATCCGGCTGGCCCTGCTTCGGAAGTGTGAACTGCGTGTCGTTTGCCGTGGCGAGTGACTTGCGGGGCTCAACTCGCTGAGGGGCTGGTACAGTCGCATTGTCGGCCATCTCGAAGGGCGAGCCTCCGGACTGCGGCTTCGCCAGCGGGCTGGTGAGGTCGGAACCTGTCTGCGACGGAGTCGCTGAGAGTGGCTTGGCTGCGGGATCGGCTGCAAATTCGAGCGTGACGTTCGGTGCCGACGGTTTGGTTGGCGTCTCCTCCGGTCCCCCGAACGATAGTGTCGGTGTTTCGTTGTCGAGTTTGGACGCAGGTGCCGCGGTCTCCGGGGAACCGCTCGGCGATGGCATCTCTCCAGTGGAGGCTTCACTGGCGGATGTTGTACCGGAGGAAACGCCGGACGCGGCAAACGGGTTCTCCCCGGCTGGGGCTGGTTTCGCCAGGTCGGACTCGCCCGCGAACCGGGAGGTGTCGGCTGGTTCGAACGACATTGTGGGTGGTGTGGTCTCACGTGTCGCCGGCCGTGCCGCAGCAAACTCGTCCGGACCGTCCAAAAGCCCTCGGACCGAGTCTCCAGATTGTTCGCTGGCGGTCTTCTCGCTGGCGGTCTTCAAGCTGCTGTTGGCCGATGCGACGGAACCAAACGGATCTGCCGCAGGGGGTTCGTCGGCAGTCGGTTCCGATTGTCCAGACGGCGGTGCCAGAGTCGGCAACGTCGATGACCCGCCGAAAGGGCTCTCTGCGGGGGTGGCCGAGGGGCCGGCTGGGGGACTTGATCCGACGCGAGCTTCGGCGGTCGACAAGGGAGTTTGCGACGAAGCCACCCGGGACGAGAAATCGGGCGATTCTCTTTTGGGCCGAGCGTCGGGCTTGGGGGCGAACGGATCGTCCCCGTTAGAATCCGACTGGACGTTCGATTGCGCCGTCGTTTTCTCCGGAGTCGTTCGGTGTCCGATTCCGGTGTCGGACGGATTGCCGGCGTGGGGTGGGAGAGTCTCAGACGCTGCAGGGTTCTCCGCGTCGGCAGTGGCCGCCGGCGTGACAGTCGGGCGGTTTTCGATTCCTTCCGAGTCGGCCTGTCGCAGCCGTTGCGAGACAATGAATCCGAAACCGGCCAGCAGCGTCAGTGTGACTCCCAAAGCCAGTTTTGCACCGAGGCTCAATCGTCGTTTCGGACCGGGCATACCCCACTCTTCTGTCGAGTCGCCATGGGCATCGGGTTCGGATTTGTCCGTCTGGTCGCCTTCCGCAACAGCCTCTTCGGCGGCGTCGTTCTGAGGGATATCCGCATCGTCATCCGACGGGGCGGAATTCCGGTTGCGATTGGGTGAGTGCTGTTTTCTGCTCATAGTCTAACGGCTGCGCGTAGTTTGGCGGTCCGGGACCGCGGATTGAGGCGGACTTCGGCTGAACTGGCCTGGATCGGTTTGGGTGTCAAGTTGTCCCACACCGTTACATCGCGGAATGCGTTCTTGACCAGGCGGTCTTCCAGCGAGTGAAATGTGATGACGACGGCTCGCCCGCCCGGAGCGAGGATCTCGGGCAAGGCTTCGTGAAGTGTTTTCCGAACATGGTCCAGTTCGGCGTTGGTCGCGATCCGCAAGGCCTGAAAAACACGTGTCGCCGGGTGTTTGCGGGCGTCGCGTTGTGCGGCCTTGGGAACTGCTGACCGAACGGCTTCCGCGAGAGCGTCCGTCGTCAGGAGTTGGCCAGCCCGCGACCGGGTGGCGATTTCGGCGGCGATTTGTCTGCTGAACTTCTCTTCGCCAAACTCGTCGAGGATCTGAGCGATCTCCTGTTCTTCGAGTGTGGCCAGCCATTTCCAGGTTGGTTCGCCTGTTGTCGGATCGAACCTGAGGTCTAGCGGGCCACCACCCTGAAACGAAAAACCGCGTGTTTGGTCTTCCAACTGATCGGATGACAACCCGAGGTCGAGCAGGACACGGTCGACCGTTTCCAGCCCGAGACTGTGGCATTGCTCGACGATCTCCGAGTGCGAAGCCTGGACCAGCCGGACGTTGTTCTCCGGCAATCGTCCAGCCGCGAGTTCCAGCATCATCGGGTCGCGGTCAAAGCCAATCAGCATTCCACCGGGCGTGGTCCTCTGGGCAATCTCTCGGGCGTGCCCCCCTGCTCCGAGAGTCCCATCGACGACGGTCAGTCCCGGACGTAGATCGAGCCACTGCAGCGTTTCCCGCAACAGAACGGGGACGTGCACGGGAAACTCGCCGGAGACGTCGCGATGTCGAGATGGATTCATCACGGCTGGCACGCTTCAGAATGTTCGCAAGAGGGAGAGAGATTCCGCGCAAACATCAGTCAGAAAGGCGGAAGTTGCGGGCCGGATTTCGGGATTTCAGGTGAATTGACAGACCAGATCGGAGGTCAGGGAGCGTGTTTTACGGCTTTTTGAGGGCGGTGGAAAGACCAATCGCCCGCCGGCTGCCAAGCGGGAAAGGGGAAGTTCGCAGGCCGGAAAGCCGCTCGCCTCGGGGTGGCATCCATGCCACCCCGCACGTTGAGGCGAACAGTTTGCGCGCGGCCCGACAGATGTCAGGCGTTGCGCATCAGCTAAGAGAGTGTCATCCTGCACTCTCCTGTCCGCATAGCCCGGTAGCCAGCGGATTTCCGCGCCGGTTTGCCCGACGGATGTGTTTGCCGGTTTGCGTTGTGTGCGGCTTGTGAGAATGCCGCCACGCCGAGCCGGTTCGTCCGTTTTGTATCACGACCGATCCGAAGGATCGGCGGGAGAGTCGAAGGCCTGGGAAGCCATCGCGTCAAAGTCCGTTGCATGCTGCGAGAAGAATTCTCGCCATAGCTCGTCGTCCCAGATTTCGACATGGTCCAAGACGCCCAGCAGGATGACATTCTGCTTGAGCTCGGCAAAGCGACAAAGTCTTTCGGGGATGCGAATCCGTCCTTGGCTGTCGACATCGACTTTTTCTGCCTGAGAATAGAAGAGGCGGCGATAGTTCCGCACGGTGGCGCGATTACTCGGAATGGCCGCCAGACGATGGGCGAATGCTTCGAACTCCTGTTCCGAATAAAGGGCCAGCGATTTTTCGGTCCCGGGGGCCACGTACAAGTGCGACAGTTCGTCCTGGCTGATGTCTTCTCGAAGACGCTTTGGAACGGCAACGCGACCTTTGGAATCCAAACTTCGAGAGTAAGTTCCGCTGAGGGCCATTCATCACCACTTTTCCCCACAAGCCTCCACTTGGGACAGAATTTATCAGCCGATCGCTGCCGGTCAAGTCCGAACTCGATGATGTGCGCAGCGGCTCGCCATACACTGTTCCTAGGTGCTGACGGTGTAGGGAATTGGAGATTCTCAGATTTTAAGAAAAGAAGCGTCGAGGAAAGTCAGGAAGTGGGCTGATCGCACAGTTCGCGGAAGATGTGCTCGTAACGGTGGGCGACGGTGTCCCATGTAAACTGTTTTGTACAAAGGGTTTGCGCGTTCTCTGCAATGTTGCGTGCGTCCGCAGCGTGGCTGAGGACTTGCCGTAGGGCCGAGGCGAGTTTCTCCGGAGATTGGGGGGGAACGAGCCAGCCCGTCTCGCCGGGGATGAGTAATTCGGTTGTCCCGTCGACGTTCGTTGCGATTACGGGCAAGCCACTTGCCATCGCTTCCAGAACGACATTGGGCATTCCTTCCCACAGGGACGGGACAGCCAGGCAGGTTCCGGCCTTCAAGATGGCGGGGATGTCCTCCTGCCAGCCTGCGATGTGGACCCGTGCTTGGAGTTCCGAAGGGAGTCCGTCGACTTGTCGGCGGAGCGTACTTTCCAGGGGGCCGTGACCCACGAACAGCAGGTGGATATCAGAAAATGTCTCCGCGACGCGCTCAAACGCAGCGAGTAAATCGCCGGGGGCTTTCTGCGGATCAAGTCGGCCTACAAAGAGAATCACGCGACCTTTGCGGGGAATACCAAAGCGCGAGAGATCTGCGGGGCGTGCCGTTTCGAAGTGGCTGGCATCGACACCATTGGGAATGCTGATGGTCTTGACCGCGGGGAGACCTCCCTGGTCGATCGAGAACGCCGCGACGGCTTGGCTGACACAGATATTGCAGTCGACCAGTCCGTTGGTCCAACGGTCCAATCTCAGTCGCCAACGCGAGCGTCGTTCGGCTACCCGAATTCCCGAAACGATATGTGGGACACCCGCCCACCAGGCCGCCAGTCGACCGATGATGTTCGCGTGGTAGAGGAACGTCAGCAGTAAGTCGGGTTGGAACGCCCGCAACTCTTTCGCCAACCGACGTGTTGCCCGGAATGGGCGATGTCGCTGTCCGTCGAGTTCCGTGACCGGGATTCCCCTCTGGCGAAACTCGTTCGCGAGTGCACCGCCGGCTGCAAGCGAGTAGACGTGGATCTCCCAAGCCGAAGGATCGAGACGCGTCATGATCTGAAACAAGGCCCGCTCGGCTCCGCCGGGGTCCAGTTCGGTGATACAAGCGGCCAGTTTGCGACGAGTCGGCTTGGTGTTCGACATCGCCGATGTGGCGGCGGTTGTCGCTGCGCCGGACTTCCCATCCGGTACGGATCGACCGACCCCAGAAAGAATCCGCCACCAACCAGGCTTGATGGTGCATTGTGACACGCGAGTTGGCTCCACTGCGTCCGATTGATTTTCCACCGGTTCGCTGTTATGACGGCCACGGCTTGATGCGGAGGGAGCCGATTCCGAGAGAATCGCTTGTCGAATCGGCTCTGCACCGCAGGGTATCATCCCACAGCACCCGGTCGAAAGTGTGTCGCGGCCAGAGGTCGCATCGGGCGAGCCATTTTTGCCAAGACTGCTGTTTCGAAATGCGGCCACCTCACCCCCGGCATGATGCAGAGCCCCGATGGACGATCTGGCGGCGTACGACTACGAACTTCCACCGGAACTGATTGCCTCCCGCCCTCTGCCCCAGCGAGACGCGGCCCGGTTGCTTGTCGTCGAACGGAGTTCGGGACGGATCAGTCATCATACAGTTCGTGATCTCCCCTCGCTGCTTCGCCGCGGCGATTGCCTGGTCTTCAACAATACCAAGGTTGTCCCGGCACGGTTGTTCGGTGAGCGTGCGGCTACG
>CALJUK010000438.1 GCA_937975745.1 uncultured Planctomycetaceae bacterium
GACATCATCGCGGAAAAGATCGGCTGCACGGGGAACTCCGGCGGGGGAACGTTGACCGCCTACCTGATGGCGCTGGATGACCGCATCCTGGCGGCTGCACCGGCCTGTTATCTCACGACGTTTCAACGTCTGATCGAGACACGTGGGCCACAGGATGGCGAGCAAAACATCTTCGCCCAGATTGCCTTCGGTATGGACGAAGCGGACTACGTGATGATGCGGGCTCCCAAGCCGACGCTGGTCTGTGCCGGCCGCCGCGATGCGACATTCGACATCGATGGGACGTGGGAGCTGTTTCGACAAAGCAAGGAATTCTACTCGCGGCTCGGTTTCCCCGAGCGAGTGGGGATTCAAGACGCCGACCTTCCCCACGGTTTCTACATGCCGCAGCGCGAGGCGGCCGCCCGCTGGATGCACCGCTGGTTGATGGGAAGCGACAAGGCGATTCAGGAAGTCGATCCCGCCACGCTTCCCGATCCGATCAGCGACCAGGAACTGCGGGCTTTGAGCGCGGGGGACTGGACTCAGGAAGAACTCTACTGCTCGCCCGAGGGTCAAGTTCTGCTGATGGACTCGGCCCGGTCGGTCTTCGAGATCAACACCGAGCGAGAAAGTGGGCTTCGTCAGAAACGGACTGCCACGTGGGAACAACTCACGCCGGCCGCACGCCGCGAACTCGTCCGTACAACGATCGGCGCGCGGTCAACCGATGCCGAACAACAGCCGCCGGTTGAAGTTCGCGTCGTGGGGACGATCAAGCGGGACGGCTACACCATCGAGAAACTCGTCCTGACACGTCCCACGGGAATTCCGCTTCCGGCGTTGGCGTTTGTCCCCAACAACAACTCGGCAAAACAACCCACTGGCGAAGTCTGTCTGTATCTGCATGGTGTCAGTCTGCAGGCGGATGCGGCAGCGGGCGGTCCCATTGAACAACTGGTCCGCAGTGGGAAGATCGTCCTGGCAGCCGAACTGAGCGGAATTGGCGAGACAGAGACCGGACACGACAAGCGGGATTACGGACGGGGGAAGTTCGGCCGGGATGTGCAGGAAATCTTCCTGGCCTACCTGATGGGCCGATCGTACGTCGGAATGCGTGTCGACGACATTGCCGACTGGACCCGTTTCGCCCGGACCTACCGCGCGGCATCCGCCAAGCCGAACACGATTTCGCTGATTGCGATTGGTGAAGCGGCCATCCCGGCATTGCATGCGGCGGCGATTCGACCAGACGACTTCGCTTCGATCCAACTGCGTCAGATGATCGGTTCGTGGGCCGAAGTGGTCCAGGCTCCGCAGACACTTAACCAGGCGGTCAACATGGTGCACGGCGGTCTGCAACATTACGACCTGCCCGACCTGGTAAGACTGGCTGGCGGAGAACGGTTCCAGATCGAAGATCGTGTGGACGTGATGGGCCGACCCATCGCAGCAACACAGCAGGGAGCAACTCGATGACTGACACGAACAAATCCGTTTCAGACTTCACACGGCGGGAGATGTTGGCGGCCGGCAGTCTGGCGGTGGGTTCGGTAGCCTTATCGGGCCGGTGGCCGACGGAAGCCACCGCGGCCGATTCGTCAGAACCAATTCAGGGTTTCTCGACGTATCAGCAGTTGCTCGACGCCATCACGCAGAAGGGACACAAGCTCCACACGCTTGGATACTGTCACGACGGTTCCCCTGTGGTGGCGGTGAAGGTCGGCGGCGACAAGACTCCGGCCATCTTCATCAGTGCCGGAAGTCACTCG
The DNA here is from genome assembly GCA_937975745.1 of uncultured Planctomycetaceae bacterium. Taxonomy (GTDB): domain Bacteria; phylum Planctomycetota; class Planctomycetia; order Planctomycetales; family Planctomycetaceae; genus CALJUK01. The sequence continues at coordinate 1,752 of CALJUK010000438.1, forward strand.
ACAGAGCATGCAGGTCCGCTGGCAGCAATCGATCTGCTCGACTCGCTGCAGACGGACCACGCCGTCTATGTCATCCCCTGCCGCGATCCAATGGGTCTGCAGGGCTTTCGACATGTCCTTGGCTTCGGTCTGGGTGCCGAGCCCGACGTTTCGACAATGAAAGACGTGGAAGCGTTACTCCGGAAGGAGGGCGAGATTCTCTACGATGCAGAAGGCCGTCTGCTGGTGCTGATCGGTGACTATGGGTACGCCAACACGGGCTTCCATCAGAAGGTCGAGAAGGGAGCCCGGTTTCTCGATCCGCTCAAAGGACGGCGGCTGTACTTCCCGTCCAACGATCCCCAAGCGCCGGGCGCCGGTCCACTGCAGCGAGCCTACACTCAGATCGTCACCCCTGACGGCGAGGTGTTGCACATCAACCGCTTTCACGACACGGCGTGGGCACCCGTCGAAGTCCGTTGCACGCGGAACCTGATGGCCGAGGTGAATCCTGGCCTGGTCTTCGACTTACACGAATACGGCGGAAGCGACTTCTGGATGTCGGCCCGGCGGCAGAAGACAGACGAAGATGAGATTTGGGAACGGCGTCTCGCGCACGAGGCAGTTCAGGCCGTCGTTGCTGGAGGTGGGACGCTGGCATCCGAAGAGTACAGTCCGGGGAGTTTCTTCGATAAGCTTGAACCGGGCGTCTTCTGGCTGGATGCCTCCAAGCGAGGCGAAGGTTTGAACCTGGCGGACTTCTCCGCGAAGAAATACGGGCTGGCCTTCACCATCGAGACGGGAATGCGGCAGCCGTTCGCAAAGCGAATCGGCATGCACCGGGCGGTCGTGCAGTCGGCCGTCAGGGTCTTCGAAGAACGATACGCGTAATCACTCCCTGCCGACAGGAAGAGACAACCATGATGGATTTGACCGGGCAGGTGGCTGTCGTCACCGGAGGCAATCAGGGAATTGGCCGGGCGATTGCATCCAAGCTGGCCGACCTTGGCTGCCGGCTGGCGATCTGTGCCCGTAACGCCGAGAAGTTGCAGGCCGTCGAACAGGAACTCTCGGGTCGGGGTGTCGACGTCCTGGCTGTTCCGACCGACGTCTCCTGCGAGTCCGCCGTGAAGGACTTCTTCGCGGCGATCCGCGACCGGTTCGGGCGGGTCGACATCCTGGTCAACAATGCCGGCGCTTTCGACGGCGGGCCGATTGACGAACTCTCGCTGCAGGCCTGGAACAATGTCGTCGGGGCCTGTCTGACCGGCTCGTTCCTCTGCAGCCGGGAGGCGTTCGGCATGATGAAGCAACAGCGGTCCGGCCGCATTTTGAACATCGGTTCGATCTCGGCCCAACGGCCCCGTGCGGGAAGTGCCCCCTATGCGTCGGCCAAGTTTGGTGTCTGGGGTCTCACGCAGGCGATCGCAATCGATGGCAGACCGTACGGCATTACCTGTTCGTGTCTGCACCCGGGTAACGTCCGTGTCGAACGACGTATCGATTCGGAACTGACATCCGACGCCGAACCCATGATGGAGATGGAGACAATCGCGACGGCTGCGGCCAGCATGCTGACGATGCCGGCCGATGTGAACTTTCTGGAAGCGATTGTCCTGCCCCGGGATCAGGCGTACCTCGCTCGTGGCTGAAGTCTCTCCACTTCCGTGCCCAGCGCAATCTGGCGTGCCCAGCGAGCAATCGGCTCGCTAAGCACAGCAGCGATCCTACGAAATCCGTACTGGCAGCGAGTCACCCACGCCGTCCGACATCAGTTGCAGTCGGCTTCCCAATGGCTGGGTCGATTTTGCGATGGAAGTCGCGATAACTCACGCCGAACGCAACGGAGTCCCATCGTGCAAATCTCGAACTCGTCACTCAGTCGACGAAACACTCGCCCCATTTCGTCTTCCGCTTGGTCACCGTACATACTGGCGATTCGGTAAGAGCGTTTCCCCTGTTCGCAGTAATCCACCAGATGGTCCTTGCGGTCGGGGGATTTCAAACGAGAGAGAAATTCCGGATACAGACCGGACCAGAACAACGTGAAGTCGCCGATGTGGCGATGAAGTTCGCGCTGTGGCTTGCCGACCCGTTGCTCGGCCTCCATCATCATTTCAGCGACTTCTTCCAGTCGGCGACCGACTGTGTCGCGAACGCGGAAGACGGCATCCATGCGAACAAAGCGGCAGAGCAGCTCGGCCAAGTAGTCCGTCAGAGGCGGATCGGCCACGCCCAACTCCACCTGGAAGGCGTGTTCGGTCAAGGCAGAGAAAAGTGATTGGAGTGAATGCCCATTGTCAAACGCGGAGACCATCAGCTTCTCCTTCTCTATGGCAATCAGTAGATGCTCACGATTCCTTGTCCCGTCGAGGTGGTGCCCGGTCAGGCCCTCATTGTCCAGTTGAATCACTTGGCCCGCGGCTCAGTGGCGGCTAACTTTCCGTTGCTCAACCCGATCACTAGTGCCTTGTCAGGCCTTAAACTTCGGGTTCAATCGCTTGGCCCGCGGCTCGTTGGCCGCTCCATTCTCGTTTCTCGACCCGAATCTTAAGGTTTGACACAACACTAGGCTGCGACGCGACAGCGGTTACAATTCGAAGTGCGTGCCGTTGAAACCAACGTTCGAGACCGTTCAGCTCAAAGGCAGAGCGGGAAATAACAGATTTGTCGAATTGTGAAAATGCGAATCGGCCAAGACCCGTGGTTGCACGAGGCTGGAAGCAGTTGCTAAACCGGTTGGTGGCGAGTTTTCGGCCAGCATTTTCAGGACGAAGACGAAGCACACAGAGGTTTTGGAACCCTCTCGAGAAGTGTCCAACCGAAAGCGGCCTTTTGTTATGCTCCGCTGACACGCCGACCATCGGACTGACACAATTTCTGAACGATTCCAACAGCGGAGTTCACGGATCATTTTCGGTACAAACGCCGAACGCCTGATGGCTTTGAAACCATCTCGTTTGGCATCGAATCTACGAAATTTGGCCCGCGATCGTTGGCTACAGAGGCAGCCCGCCTGAGAACATTTGACCAGACGCATGCGCCGCGGAGCGGGCGCAAGGCAACTTCCCCTCAAATACCGTGCCCGATGGACATTTCATGAAAATCACGTTTCTCGGCGCGGCCGGCGAAGTCACCGGCAGCCAACATCTGATCGAGACCAGCGATCTGCGCATTCTGTTGGATTGCGGTCTGTTCCAGGGACGGCGAGCCGAAACGTACCAGAAAAACCGGGAGTTTCGTTGCGACCCGAAGCGATTGGACGGGGTCATCCTGTCCCATGCGCATATCGATCACTGTGGCAACCTGCCAGCGCTGTATCGCGCCGGATTTCGCGGCCCGATCTTCTGCACGCCGGCGACGGCCGACGTGGCTGACATCATGCTGCAGGACAGTGCCCGGATTCAGGAAGAGGATGCCCGCTATCTGGGCAAACATCTGCACAAAGCGCATCCGCCGATCGAACCGCTTTACACCGTGGAAGACGTGGCGAAGACTGTTGCGCGATTCGAGCCACTCCAATACGATCACTGGCACGAGTTGGGGGAAGGCTTTCGGCTGCGATTTTCCGATGCAGGGCACATCCTCGGGTCGGCCATTACGGAAATGGAAATTACCGAACGGGGCGAAGTCCGACGGGTCGTCTTTACCGGTGACCTGGGACGCCGCCACCTTCCCCTGCTCCACAGCCCGCGCCTGGTGGATGGCTGCGACGTGCTGATTTCCGAATCGACCTACGGAAATCGTGTCCATCCCGATCCGGGCGATCTTCAGCAGGAGCTGAAGCGGATTCTGCACGAGACGTATACACTGGAAGGCCGCGTGGTCATTCCTGCCTTCAGCCTGGGCCGAACGCAGCAGGTGATCTACTTTCTGAATGAGTTGTCCAACGCCCAACAACTCCCGCCGATGCCCGTCTTCGTCGATAGCCCCCTCTCGCGATCAATCACGCGGGTCTATCGCCGTCACAAAGAGATCCTCAACGACAACGTCGCGCAACTGCTGGAAACCGACAACGATCCGTTCGGCTTCCACGGAATGCAGTTTGTCGCAACCCAGGCCGAGAGCATCGCACTCAATCGCCGACAAGGACCGTTTGTTGTCATCGCCGCCAGCGGGATGTGCGAGAACGGCCGCATCCGCCATCACCTGAAGCACGCCGTCAGCGATCCCAACAGCACAATCGTGATCATCGGCTTCCAGGCCTACAACACTCTCGGCCGGCGACTCGTCGAACGACGCCCCTACGTCAGAATCTTCGACCGGGAATACCCCCTGAAGGCGCGTGTCGAAACACTCAACGGCCTTTCGGCCCATGCCGATGCGGAAGACTTCAAGTGGTGGTACAAGCACATGGCAGCGACGGGAGGAATCGGCCAGGCATTCCTGGTGCATGGCGAACCAGAATCCTCACAGGCTTTGGCAGAACTGATCCGCGACGACTGCAATACCGACCCGATCCTCCCGCAGCAGTTCGATACGTTTGAGATTTAGGCTTTGTCCCAAAACAGTTAAACGAGTTCGTATTGTAGGTATTGCCGGATGA
>CALJUK010000439.1 GCA_937975745.1 uncultured Planctomycetaceae bacterium
CTGCTGCCGTAAAGCTTCGCGAGATCGTAGCCTCCGTTCCCGGTTGCTTCGGCTTGTGCGAAGTTGTCGACAATGTTCAGGAACCCGGTTCCGGACATCGACGAGGCGTTCGCGGTGGCGATGAATGTGTCATCACCTGCGCTTCCTCGCAGCAGGGCCCGGTCATTTCCGCCGCTGGTTGACGCAGCTGAATTACGACTGAAGCCATTGGCAACGTTCAGGTAGCCGTCGCCCGTCATCCAGGATCGTTGGCCGTTGGTCTCGAAGCGGTCGTCACCGGCGGTGTCCCGGAAGACGGCCCGGTCGTCACCTCCGGCACCCGCGAAGGCGTCGACCCGTTGGAAATGCTCGACCATCGTCGAGAAGCCGGCCCCTGACATCACGGCTCGCTGTCCCGCAGCGTCGAAGCGATCGTTGCCGCTGGTTCCTCGTAGCTGGACGGTGTCACGGCCACCGTTGATCGACGAGGCGTAAATGTAAGCGAAATCATTGGCAACGTTCAGGTAGCCCGAACCCGACATCCAGGCCCGCTGTCCGCTGGTTTCAAAGGCGTCGCTGCCGGATGTGTCACTGAAGATGGCTTGATCGACACCACCGGCACCGGCGAAGACGTCGACCCGTTCGAAACCATCGGCGGTGATTTTAGCGCCCGATCCAGACATCGTCGCATGTTGGCCTTGGGACCGGAACAGGTCATTGCCGACACCACCGGTCATGCGGATTCTGTCGTGACCGCCCCGCCCGTCGACCGTTCGGTCTTCGACATTGATCGCGTCAACAGACTACCCGTTTGTGGCCATCGCGACGAGGCTGGGTGTCGTGATGACGACGTCGTCCCCATCACTGCCCCGAAGCACAAACGTGTCGTTTCCAGCGGCCCCGTCGACCTGGACCTGGGTGTAGAGTGAGCGGCTGAAATGTTGGCCCGCGTTGCCGTTCAGGTAGACGTCGATCGTGGTCGCCGAAATGTCGATACGAATGTCGTCGTCGCCTTCGGTTCCGATGACTTTCAAGATTCCGGAATCGGCGTGATCAATCAGGGAGGGTGCCGGGACCACAGCTGTGGGGACACTGACTGCAACAGTGTAACTTCCTGAAGCGCCGGTTGTGGCCGGTGCCACCTTGAGAAAGAAGATGTCGCTGCTGGTCGCTGTCCACTCGATTGCACCGCTGCCGCCGTCCGTGTCAGACTGAAGGACCGTGCTACCGTTGGTGCCATACAGCGTGATTGCTGTGTTGAGCAATGTTCCGGGCGTCGACGAAATGTTGTAGGTTGTGCCGGCGACTGCTCGGAACTTGAACCAATCGACGTCGCCGGGCACGTTGATAATGCCGTTTGTTGGTGTGCCGACCGTCAGGCTGGTGGCACTTTGGGGGCCATCGCCAACGTCGTCTGCGGCGGCGACGACAAACGTCTTGCCGGTTGACTCGGCCCCCGGCGTGCCATTGGCTGCGAAGCCCTGAACATACCAGACGTAAACGTGTCCGTTTTCCAATGTGAGTGGCGAAGTCAGGCTGGTGCCACTGATGCCTGAGACATCGACGATGTTGACCTTCCCGGTTGTCAGATCGCTCACGCGAACCCGATAAGTATTGGCTCGTACGGCGGACGACCACGTGAAGACAGGGATCTTGGTATCGGTCACCGCTCCGGTCGGTGAAGTGAGTATGGGAGTTCCAACGCCGATCGTGGCTGGCTGTTGGACATGCAGTTGGTAAGTTCCGGTCTGAGTGGCCCCTAAAGCCTGGATTTTGAGGAAGTATGTTCCGGAGGCATTGGCGATCCAACCGATTGACGGACTTTGCCCCTTGCCATCATCATTGCTGAAGCCAATACGCCCGACGGCGAGATCGCCCAGCGAGTGATCGGCGGCGACCGAACCATCGACACCGCGCTGGACCAGTAGGGTGTTTCCGTTGACGCCCAGGACACGCATGGTCTCTCCACCAATCACGATGTTGAACTGATTGGTGTTGGTCAGGAAGACCGATGCGTTGTCGAGCGTAATCTGAGTTGCCGAAGCGGTCACATCTGCGGCGAGGGATGCCGAGGCGTGCAACTCCAGCGTCGCGGCGGGAAGTGTCCCCCGCTGCACGTCAAAGGTGTAGAAAACGCCATCGATTGCGTTGAACTGGAACCAGTCGGTGTCGCGGCGGATTTCGATACTACCGGCTGTTGTCGAGTTCCCCGCAAGCGGAGGCGCCGGCGAGTTCAGCGCACCCGGAGTCTCCGAGTCGAAGTTGCTACCGTGGTCGTCCACGACGGAACCGATATCAAGTTTGTACGTTCCGGTCTGGTTGGCCGTAAATCCGGCCACTCGGACGAAGTAGGTGTCGGTCGTCCCTGCCGTCCAGTCGATTCGTGAAGCGTTCCCCAGGCCACTGTTGTTGTCGTATCGCAGAACGGTTGTTCCGTCGGCATCGTACAACGTCAGCGTGGTATCCGGCAGCGAATCCAGGATTGTCTCGATGACGTACTGCGTTCCGGCGGTGGCATCAAACGAGAACCAGTCTTCGTCCTGGCCAGCCTCGATGTGGCCGACTGCCCGCGAACCGACTGTCACCGGTGTGGCATTCGCAAAATCGTTGCCGTGGTCGTCCGGCAGGTCGTCGGTGAAGATGAGTGTGTAGGTTCCAGTGTGCCGTTGCTCGAAGGCTGCGACGCGAACATACAGCACGCTGTCTTCGGTGGCCGTCCATTCGATTCTGCCACTGCGGCCTGCTCCACCATCATCGTTGTAGGCCAGAACACTCGAGCCGTCAGCACGGTATAGCGTAATTGTGGTATCAGCCAGGGTGCCGCCGCGCGCTTCAAGCACGTAGTTCTGACCCGTCACCGCGTTGAACTGGAACCAGTCCTTGTCTCCGGGAGCTTCGATTCGCCCGGCAGTCGGTGTACCCATTGTAATTGCTGTGGCGGTACCGGAATCGTTGCCGTGGTCGTCGGCCAGTTGTTCCGTAATACCGAGGGAATACGTGCCGCGCTGCTGGTTGTACCCGGTCACCTTCAAATAAAAGTCGTTGTTTGAGGTGGCGGTGTACACAATTCGTGAAGCCCGACCGACGCCGCTGTCGTCATCGACGGTCCGCTGAGTCAGCGTTCCACCGTTGTCTTCATACAGTGTCAGGTAGGTGTCGTTCAGCGAGCCGAGCGTCGTTTCAAAAATGTACCTATGCCCGACTGTCGGCGTGAATTTGAACCAGTCCTGGTCGGTTCCTGTGGAAATTCGTCCGTCGGCAATCTCGTCGAGGGCGATGGTTGTCGCCGTAGTGTATGTATCGCCGTAGTCGTCGGCAATTGGGCCGCTAACAGAAATGTTGTACGTGGTCGTACCGGAACCGTTCAGACGCAGATAATACGTACCGGTATGCAGTGGGACGAAGTTGATTGTCCCTTGGCCGCCAAACGATCTCTGGCGGATCGAGATGGTGGCTTCCTCGCCAGTCACGTGAAAGCTGCGGGCCGAATTGATGCCGCGTGTAACCGTCAGGTCGTTGCCGTTGATTGCAGTGACCGTCATCTGTTCCTGGTTAACGACCAGGGTGAAGTCGTCTGAGGCGGCACCCGAATGTGCGGGGAGACGTGTGGCGTCGGCAACGGTGATGATCGACTGACCCCACTCGAGTCCGCCGACCGGATCACCGGAGATCACTGTGTTGCGGGAGTGGTCGGTGGCGAAGCTGCCGACACCACGCGTGACCGTCAGAGTATTGCCGCTGCGACCGGTGACACGCATGACTTCGTTGTCGATGCGGATGTAGTAGTCGTCACCCACCACGCCCGAGTGTGTCGGCAGACCGGCGCCGTTGGAGATACTGAATGTGGTTTGAGTCCGACTAATGTCCGAAGTCAGGAATGAGTCGACCGCGGTCAAAGCGACGGTTGTCCCATTGACGCGCTCGACAAGACTTCCGCTCAACGTGGTGTCGACCGGTGAGGCGACGTCCAGAATATTTGGAGCATACAACCGCGCGTCGAGTGTGCCGTTGGTGTTTGTCGCGGTGATGGTGTAGCTGCGACCGCTGATCGCGTTGAAGACCAGATAGTCGACGTCTCCGCTCGCTTCGAGGCTGCCACCCCAGGAACCGATCCCGATGGTTCGGGCTGTTGTCGGAGTGTTGCCAGCATCGTCCAAAGCACTCGCAGATGTGGAGAAGTAGGCTGCCTCGCTCCAGGAGCCCGCTGTTCCCCGACCGCCAATACCGCGAATCCGCCAGGAGTAGCTGTGGCCCGCCTGCAAGTCGGTTGTGGGGGTGAAGCTTGTTCCGACGATGTCCTTCTGGCTGACGACGGCGTTCTGCGAACTGCCAATGGTTACGTCGTCAACGCGGATCTCGTAGGAGGCGGCCCCCGGAGCCGCATTCCAGGTGAACGTCGGCGTCAGGTCGGTCGTTGTTCCGGTTGGCCCCAGCAGTGCGGCGAGACCGACGGGCGCTTCGCTGGCCCGTTGGAGGCTGAGTGTGTAGGTTCCGGTGTCGGTATCGCCGAATGCGGCGACTTTGAGGTAATAGATTCCGCTGGATTCTGCTTCCCATGTGATCTTCGAAGCGCGTCCGAGCCCACTGTCGTCGTCGAATGCCAATACGGTGCTTTGGTCGCTGTTGACGAGGGTCAGTGTGGTGTCGGCGAGCGAACCAGCGCCCGTCGTGAAGACATACGTCTGGCCGGCGGTCGCCTGAAACCGGAACCAGTCCTCGTCTTCCTCGTAATTGATTCGCCCGGTGACCGTGTCGGGGACACGAGCGGGAGTCGCATTGCTGGCTTCGTTCCCATGATCGTCCGCGGCGGTACTGGCAAACGAATTCAGCGCATTGGCAAGATTGAGCCGTCCGCCAGTAACCATGCGTCCGTCGAGCGCTGCAATCGGGTCGACTGTCGAGAGGATGGCCTCTTTGATGTCAGCCAACGAGGCCTCAGGATGCAGGGCCATCAACATGCCCGCTGCGCCGGCGACATGCGGTGTCGCCATCGACGTTCCATTAAACGAGGCGTAGCCGTTTCCGACGACTGTGCTGAGAATGCCCACGCCCGGCGCGGCAAGATCGACCGACGTCGCACCGTAGTTCGAGAAACTGGCCAGCTGGTCATCGTCGTCCGTGGCGGCCACCGAAATGATGCCGTCCAGATCATAAGAAGATGGGTAGTGTGGAAACGTGTCGTTATTAAGTCCGTCGTTTCCGGCAGCGGCCACAAACATAATGCCGGCATTGATGCTGGCCTGGATCGAATCCACCAACGCTTGTGAGTACCCGCCGCCCCCCCAACTGTTGCAGCTGACGACGATGTTGACGCCGTATTGCGTTTTCATCATCGTCATGTAGTTGATCACTTCGACGGCGCCGGATGTCGGGCCCGTTCCGCCGGCGCCAAGAAATTTCAGCGCCATGATCTGCACGTCCCAGTTGACGCCAGCGACGCCGATTCCATTGTCCCCGACCGCCCCAAAAGTGCCGGCAGTGTGCGTTCCGTGATCGTGGTCATCCATCGGGTCGGAGTCGCCGTTGAATGCGTCGATTCCGTAGATGTCGTCGATATAGCCATTGCCGTCGTTGTCGATACCATCACCGGCAATCTCGCCGGGATTAATCCACATATTGGCAGCCAGATCCTCGTGGGTGTACTCGACACCGGTATCGATGCTGGCAATGACTACGTTGGACGAACCAGTGAACGTGTCCCAGGCTTCGGCTGCATCGATGTCGGCATCGGGCGTGCCACCAGTCTGCCCGGTGTTGTGCAGACCCCACAGACTACTGAAACTGGCGTCATTGGGGATGGTCTGGTCGATGGTACGGATCGAGTCAACCTCGGCATATTTCACCGCCGCATTGTTCGACCATCGTGTCAGAATGTCGTCCAATGCCTCGGTGGTGGTGTCGACCTGGATTGCTGCGGCATTGATCAAAGACAATTCCTTGACCACTGTCCCACCCAGCGCGCTGACCACGGCATCGCGTGCATCTGTGGTTGTCGCATCGGTAAAACGAACAATGATCTGTCCCGTCGAGCCGCCAGAGGTCGAACTGTCGTCGGTATGACCGCCCGAGGAATGAAGCACCACGGCATCGCCGAGTACATCGTCGACTTGCAGAGGATCGGTATCCAAGAGCGACGCGCCACTGAGGTAGATTCGCTCTTCCAGAATCTCCGTTGCGACATACGCAATCACACCGACATCGTGGGCCGAACCCCGCCCACCGGCACGGAGTCTGCGCCGAACTTGTTTCGCCAATGATCGATTTCGGAGATTGGACAACCAGTCGCTCATCAACATGAATTCTGCCCCGTTGTGCAAAACCGGCGTGTCGTCACGCGCTCAGCATTTTCTTGCGGACACTCGTACGAAGCGTCACAGAATAGTCCTGCCCAGTTCACCTCACCTGCCCAGCCCGCAACTCATGCCCGTTTGTGCTGCGGCGACGGATCGTTGGCGTTAGATTCGACCGGGGGAGCAACTCGCGGCTCGGCAGACGGCGTGAAGAAGAGTGTCACGCGGTTCAGCCAAGTTCGGCAATCCATGCCGGCGACGAGGGTCGAAATCCAGCCACTTCACCTGTATCTATCTGCCCGTCCATCCTAACCAGGCGCAGTGGCACTTGATACAGGATTTTGGTGAAATTCTGCTGTCTTGACCCTGTCCGATTCAAACGTAGACGTTGTTCAGACGGGATGTTCATGTTGCCGGCTGGCAACACACAGCAGGTGCGCCAATCCGTACAATCGGCGCAACACGCAGCTTGTCTGCCGGGCAGAGATCAATTCCGGCGGAATTTCAGAGCCGTCACGGCGTATACCCGCTCACCCAAACGCCACCGCCAGGGCTGCATCAGCTGACAATACTCGATCCTGGGGGCGAGCTCCGCGTCATCCTGCAACAGTCGGCCCAGTACGACGGGATTCAAACCGTGGAAGAAGTTGTTCTGCTCGATCAGACCGGCAGACAGGCGAGGTAGCTCGGTGTCTGGCACCGCCCGCAATGCCGGAGCCGTGTCCGACGAGACGAAGTCGGTGACCAGAAAACCGAGTCCGCCCGGCTTGGTCTGTTCGAGCATCCGTTGCACGTGCGATTTGCGGAGTGTTGTGATGACTTCCAGAAATCGGGGGTGCTTCTCTCCGACGGCCGTCACGGCGGCCTCAACAAGCTGACTCAGCAGGCAGATGCTGGCCGTCAGGTCGAACGGCTCTCCCAAGTCCAATTCTTGCGGATGAGTGAGTGTATCCAACAGACTGTCGATCTGGTCGTCAGTCGGCGGATGTTCGGCGTCCCAACTCCCCAGCTGGTCCCACGCGCCCGTAATGTCGACCGGCGCGTGAATCCGCAGCCCGGCGTGATCGCTGACTTCCTGGCGTGCGACTCCCTGGCGTAGGGCTTCGTCGTCGAGGTCGACCAACGCAACTTCGCGAAAGACACTCAGCAGTGTTACCAAATCCAGGTCGTTGCAGTTTCCAGCGCCCAGAACGCACAGCCGTGCTTCGCCGGCCTCAAAGCCTCGCACAAGACCTTCGGTGACGCGCTGGCGATGTTCGGCAGCGTTCTCCCAGTTATCGCGCGTTTTCTGGTTACGTCGAACCTGGTCGGTCGTCAGTCGGTTCATGTTGGTATGTTTCCAGACTGGTCGCGGGAAATTGCGTCAGTTGTCGCGAGGCATTCTCCACTTGTATGCGATTGGCCCCCGGAGGAAAACCTCCGGAGGCCAAAGATCGCTCTCTGAGATGGTGTGTTGCCGTCGAACTGGCCAGTCAGCTGTTGATCCTAGGGGAAGAAGTAGTCCGGGAAGTTGGGATTCGTCGGGCTGACGATGTTGTAAAAGTTGTTGGAGAACGCATTGCTGACGTTCTGGGTTGCCCCGAATTGGACAAAGTTGTTCGAGCCCGTACCGAAGTCGACCTGGAAGATGTCGCCACGACGATTTGTGGCGGAGAACCCGCGTGTCGAGGCTGGGCCAGCACCGTTGCCGCCCACGCCATTGTTTCCGTTGGCGCCATTTTGCTTGCCCGGATCGCTGTTGGTGTAGAGAGCACCGATGGCGTCGGGGGCCACCTGGTCGCCTGTGTTCTGGTCGAAGAACAGGTCGAACTGGGCGGTGTCATCCAGTGGGACGAGGTCGAATGTGCCGACACCACTGTTGTTGGTCGAGTTGGCTGGGTTGTCGCCCGAGCGGAACGATTCGGTGTGGAAGTCATCCAGGACGTTCCCCTGGAAAATGTTGGATGTGACTGTCGCTGCAACGTACGTATTGGTGCCGATGAGGACCGTCATGCCGTGGCTGTCGACCGTGCCACCGTTGTCGGCGATCTGGTTGGAGTCGACAGTCAGCCGACCGACGACTTCGGTGTACATGTTGTTCCATGGATAGATCGTGCCGTCGTACCGGCCTTCGCCGGAGGACGAGTTGGCATTGTTGGCTGCGGCGGTGTTGTTGACACCACCCCGGTTGGTGATCTGCAGGTTGCCCACGCCACCCTCGTCCGGATCGTAAGGTGGCAGCAGATTGTTGGTGACGCCAAAGGGGCTGGTCGGTGAGGTGGCGCCTGTGTTTTCAAGCGTGGCGGTCACCGAGTTGTTGCGAACTGTCGCTTGCGACGTGTAGAGCAAACCTTCGCTGCCGTTGTCGCTGAGGACACTGTTGGTGATGGAGTGGACCACGCCTCCGACTTCCTGGCCGCCGCTGTTCTGGCGGGTCCCCACCTGCCCCGTGATGGTAATGTCGAGCCCCTGGGTACCGTTGAAGCGGATTTCCGCATCGTCGATGGAGGCATCCATGAAGGAGTCGCCATCGGTCAGGATGACGGCACCGTCATCTGCGTTCCGCAGGATGGCAGCCTGTTCGAGAGTGAGGTTCGTCGACGACAAGCCGTTTGATGTGACGTCCACACCGTCGTCGGCGTTGTCGTTGAATGTGACGTCGTCACCGGAAGCGGCCGAACCGATGGCGGCGGTTAATGACGAGGACCCAGTGCTGGCCAGATTCAGCCCGTCGGTTCCGTTATTCCCAAGGTCGGCTCCGGCGAGCGTCAGGTTGGCCACGGTAAGCGAGTTGCTCGTGAGTGAGAAGCCAGAGCCACCGTTATTCGACATCGAGTTGCGGCCGGTAAAGTTGGGATCGGCCGGGCTACTGAAGGCGAGCAGCATTCGCGAGTTGTTGTTGAGGGTGACATTGACACCGTCGCCGTCATTTCCGTCGAACTGGTTGTTTGTGAACGTCGAAGAAGTGCTGGTAGACGGATTCCCGATCGAAGACCGCTCTCCCGAAAGGAGCCGCATACCGACCGACGTGTTGTTCGTCACAAAGTTCCGGTTGAGGTCCATCAGGACAATGGCGTCTGCTTCCGTTTCGACACTGATGCCGTCCTGGTTGCCGTCGAAGGTGTTGTCCGTCACGTCGACATTGATCTCGTAGTTTTGACGGTTGGTGGCATACAGGTTAAATCCGTCCTGCGTGTTCGAGGTGACGGTCAGGTTTTCGAGAGTGACACCCAATTCCGCTCTGTCTCGGCGAAGGATTCCGATACCGTCACCCGCATTGCCATTGATGACAGCGGTCTTGACCTGGAAGTCGTGTGCTTGAGCCTCTTCGCTGATGTCCAGGCTGACACCATCCGAGGCGTTGCCCGAAATCTGCTGTCCACTATTGTCGATGACCGCCGTGGTAAGTCTCGACTTCTGGTCCATGCGGAATGCGATTCCTTCACCGTTGAAGTTCACATCGGCACCGTTCGTTGTTCCAGTAACGGCGGCCCCTTCGATCGTCACATTGCCAACCACGTCGTTGGTCAGATTGAACGCGATGCCCGCGTCAACGTTGTCCGCGAACGTGTTGATCGGAGTCGGCAGTGTCTTGTTGCCGAAGACCGTCGTAAAGGTCGCGTCGTTGGTGGCATTCATCAGGAAGCCGAACGAGCCATTGCTACTGACAGTGTTGTTGGCGATCTCACCCAGGAAGTCGATGTTGTTGGAAATCTCGACCAGGATGCCGGCTCCGGTGTTGTTTGTGATGGAGTTGCCGCTGATCGTGTGGTTGTCGGCCACCGTTCCGAAATCGATCGTCATGGCGGCGGTGGCAGTCGGGTTGTTGAAGTGGATGCCGTTGCCACCGTGACTATGAATCTGGTTCCCGGTGATGGCACCGTCAACTGGCGAGTCGGTCAGGTTAAACAGGATGCCGCTGCCATCGTTGCCGCTTCCGGCGACAGTGGCATCACCCATGACGTTGTCGCTGACGACCAGGTCGGTCAGCTTGGAATCGGTGAGGTCGAACAGGATTCCGTTTTCGTCGTTGTCGCCAGCGGTGTTGTTGTCGATTGTCAGGCCGTCGAGCGTTGTCGAGTTCAAGACGACGCTGACAGCGTTGCCACCGTTGTTGTTGATGCCGGTGTTGTCGGCAATCAGGAAGTTGGGAGCCGTCACGTTGGTGAAGTCGAGGCTGATGCCATCGCGTCCCGAGTTCTGGTTGATTGTGCTGGCCGTGATGTTGCCGTTGCCGATTGTGCTATCGATAGCGAAGACGCTGATGCCGCCCCCGGTGTTCGAACTGATGTCGGAGTTGATGACGGTGAGGTCGTCCAGCAGTGTATTGTCGAAGCTGAGGTTGACGCCGTCGGCCAGACCACCGGGGAACACACCGTTGCCGTTCACCGTTCCGGTAATCGAGATGGTGTTGCCGGCCAGAACCAGGTCCGTAGTATTGATGTCGATGCCGTTGTTGCCGTTGCCGTTGACCGATCCGGAGATCGAGGCGGTCAGCAGGTCGATGCCGTTGGCTGTGATCGCGATGCCGTCGGCGTTGGTCGTGAC
>CALJUK010000440.1 GCA_937975745.1 uncultured Planctomycetaceae bacterium
GGAAGAGACCAGCGAAAGAATCCGCCTCGTCCCGGCCACGCCGTCTTCTGTTGGAACATTAACACAAGACGGGCGTGCGGGATGGAGATGGATCCGCTTCAGCTGCCGAACACAGTCCGCGGGCACGTTGACCCAACCGGAGACACGGTCCTGTAGAAAAGCATCGCTGAAGGCCCGTTCGAAACCAGCCGCCATGCCGGCCCCGGCCTTTCCGGCCCCGATGACAACAATCTTTCCGAGGTCGTCTTTCGGAATGCTCTCGCCACAAAGCAGGACCGCATCGGGAGTTTCCGCCACGTGGCGGCGGACAAGCCGCTCGGAATCGACGGCCGCCACGCCAGCCTGCCAGATTTCGATCGCGAGACGAGACGGCGAACGGTGGCCCATGGAATGCCCTCTCAGCCCATCAATCGGAAATCATCTGTGGATGACGGCAGCTGTGTACGCGGGACTAATACCGATCGACTTCGACTCCCTCGAGCCCTTCCAGCCGCTCGCCAATCTCGGTTGCAAGACGCTGGCCCTCATCGCGGCCACGTTGGTCCTGTTCGGCAAGCCACAGCGGGTCGACCTCGCCACCGTCAATGCCGACGATGTGCCAGTTCCCTGTGTCATTCTTTCGCAACAGGAACCAGGGATGCAACAGATACGTATCCTGCTGGATCCGTGCCTGAATACGGAGGTCCGGACCGTCGGTCGAGGATTTGTCGGGAATGGCCTCGATGGCCATGATCCGGAAGTCGAACTCGCACGCATGGGGCCAGTCGGCTCGCACGGGGTATCGCGCGACAACCGCCTTCTGGAGCGGTCCGTCAAGCGTCGCCAGCGCCCGGTCACGATCTCCGTGACGATTCGCATCGAGGTATTCCGATACGACCTCGGTCGCCTGGTGGCGTGAATACCAGGCGTGGCCGCCTCGGTAAATGAGAGCCGTTCCCGCAACAATTAAGATCGCCAGCAACAGACGACGCAGCATGACCGCGATCCTCTTTCCGATCGGCGGACGGTCTTCCGGCGGTTTCGTGTTCTCTCAAGCCT
The DNA here is from genome assembly GCA_937975745.1 of uncultured Planctomycetaceae bacterium. Lineage (GTDB taxonomy): Bacteria > Planctomycetota > Planctomycetia > Planctomycetales > Planctomycetaceae > CALJUK01. The sequence continues at coordinate 1,039 of CALJUK010000440.1, forward strand.
CCAAAGTCCGGGTGGAAGTGCTTGGACTGCGGCTTTGCAGCCGCTGCATTCCCGTGCCTTGACCCGAAACTTTCCGTCTGGGGCCTGCCGTGACTTACGCGCCGGGGCGCAGATGGCGGTACGCAGTGAGAATTTCGTAAAGGTCGGCCGACATACGAACTTCATCCCCTGCGAAGTCCTCCAGCCAAGCACTCTTCCAATGCACTGCATCGGCCAGGGCTTGTGCGAATTCTTCCAACCGCACCGTTACCTGGGGTTCGGTCGTCTTTGTCGCCACGGATTCTTCGTCACCGGTGTAGAGTCGCAAGCGATGTCGCATCGATCCCTCTCCTCCTTCGGACTACCGCCGGATTCGGGCCATCCTTGGCCCAGTCGTTGTCCGCTCTGGGACAATCGGTATATCGGCTGTTTAAGACATCGTCGTTCTAACCGGAGAACTTTGACCAAATCCTCAAATAACGAATAATCGTCCTACCCATCGGCAAATCCTGCTGGTGCAATCGACGAGTTCACCGGGCCGTCGGCAAAGTTCGCGATCCGATGCAACCCGTTTGGAAACAGACCCCAGGGCCTCCGTCTTCCGCCTCTTGGCCCGCACTGGCCGACCGGTGAGAACCGCCGGAAATCGCGTCCTGCGTTGCGTCCCGTCGGTGATCGATTAACATACTGCTGCGCTAGTTTCGGCGAACGCGTGATTCCGCGTGTTTGTCGAACACCGTATGGATTGCGTTGTCCATCGGGAGTGGACGGGGGAATGCCGTGGCGACCCCATTTCAGCCGGACGTTTCATCGGCTTCGAACCAGCGTCTCGACTTCGATGCGACATTTGCCACGTACCTTCGCACTCGGACCGCACTCATGCCAGTCGGGGCATCCGTCGACAGCAGCAAACACGCAGCCGATCTGGGACTTCGCACCGGGCAAGTCGAGCAGGTCGTCGCCCTGCTTGACGCCGGCAATACGATCCCGTTCATCACCCGGTACCGGAAGGAACAAACCGGCGGATTGGACGAGGAACAGATCCGCCGCATCCAGGAAGCGGTTCACACCGAAAGACAACTGGCCGAGCGGGCCGGAACGATCCTCAGACTGATCGAAGCCCAGGGACAGCTGACGCCCGAACTTCGACAGGCGATCGAACGGGCGGACAGTCTCAAACGGCTCGAAGACCTGTATCTTCCCTATCGTCCCAAGCGCAAGTCCCGCGCGATGCTGGCCCGACAACGAGGTCTGGACGAACCAGCCGAGCGCATCTGGCAGAAGGACTCGTCGATCGGCAGTGTGGAGGAGTTTGCCGCCCGGTTCGTCGATCCCGAAAAGGAGCTTTCCACCACGGCCGATGTGCTGCGTGGGCTGATGGACATCCTGGCGGAGCGAATCAGCGAAAACGCCGACGTTCGCGAAGTCGCCCGACGGATCGCCTGGAAAACAGGCCGGTTGAAAGTCGGGGAAGCAAAGCACGAGGTTCCCGACGCTCAGATTTATCGCGACTACTTCGACTTCAGCGAGTCCGTCCAAAGCCTGCCGCCGCATCGCGTGCTGGCAATCAACCGGGGGGAAAGCGCCGGCGTTCTGCGTGTCCGCCTGATCTGGGATCCGGATCGTGCCCTGCACGGAGTTCTGCGGCAGCTTGATCGCGGGGCGGACCCTCACGCGGCCTTC
>CALJUK010000441.1 GCA_937975745.1 uncultured Planctomycetaceae bacterium
AACTTCTCTGGGACTGTTTCGGCGAGACGCGCCGCCCGGGCGGAGCACCGGCCACTGTTGCATTTCATGCTCAGCAACATGGCAACCAGGGAATTGTCTGCTCTCGCGTGGGACAGGATGACTTGGGTCAGGAACTGATCGACGTGTTGGCTGGCAAGCGGCTTTCGACCGAGTCGATTCAGCGCGACACACAACATCCGACCGGAACCGTCACGGTCGATACCACCGAGGCGGACCACCCCGACTACATCATTCATGAGAATGTCGCCTGGGATTTTCTGCAGTTCGACGATTCCGTGCGGCAGCTGATGCAACGGGCGGCCGCCGTTTGTTTTGGCACACTGGCCCAGCGGATGCCCCAGTCACGGCAGACGATTCAACAGGCTCTCGATTGTGTGAGGCCCGATTGCCTTGTTGTCTACGACGTGAATTTGCGGCAGAAGTGGTACGCGCGAGAGTGGATCGAAGCATCATTGAAGCGGGCGACGATCGTGAAGCTGAACCGGGACGAAGTTCGTGTCCTGTCGCAGTTGCTGTTCGATCGCGAATTGACGTCTCGTCAATTCGCAGCCTGCGTTCAAGAGAGCTACGGCGTGCAACTTGTCTGCGTGACATTGGCCGAAGATGGCTGCGAATTGTTCGAACAGGCGATTTCCGTGCGAGTTCCCGGGGTCAAGGTCGACGTGATCGATGCCGTGGGTGCTGGTGATGCCTTTACCGCGACGCTGATCTCGGCTCGGCTCAGGGGTTGGCCACTCGATTTGTCGGCCCGTTTTGCCAACGAAGTGGGTGCGCTGGTGGCTGGCCAACCGGGCGCCATGCCGGACCTGGCTGATCGCTACGCCGAACTCGTTGATCGACTGCAAGCCGGTTAAGCAACGTTCGTTCGGCCGTTGACTTGGACGAAGGTGTGACGGCGGCTACGATCGCGGTATCTTCTATTAGTCCTTCCAGCTGTTTGATGGGATCCGATTATGAATCGTCTTGCCGCACACGCCATTTGCAGTCTCTCACTGATTTTGGCCACCGGTTGTCCGGTACAACAGGAGTTGGCGAATCCGCCTGTTCCCACGGGCCCGGCTGTCGAGAAAACCGAAGGCTATGTCGAGCCCACGCCGGCTCCGGCGGAGTTTCAGGTCGAGTTTGATACTTCGGCCGGTAAGATTGTCGTCGATGTGCATCGGGACTGGGCACCCAAGGGTGCTGACCGCTTCTACAACCTGATCCAGGAGGGTTTCTACGACGGCTGCCGGTTCTTCCGCGTCGTCCCTGGCTTTGTCGTTCAATTTGGAATGCACGGTGACCCAGCCGTCCAATCCAAATGGCACTTCGCCCGCATTCCGGACGATCCAGTGAAGCAGCCGAACCGTCGGGGAACGATCACCTTTGCCACGTCCGGTCCCGATTCGCGCACATCGCAGTTGTTTATCAACCTCGGGGACAATCAAAACCTCGATGCGATGGGATTCGCTCCGTTCGGTGAAATAACCGAAGGGATGGATGTTGTTGACGCGATCACAGCCGAGTACGGCGAACGGCCTGATCAGGGACAGATTCTCTCACGCGGCAACGCTTATCTGAAGGAGAATTTTCCGAGCCTGGACTACATCAAGACGGCGAAGGTCGTTGGTGAACCCGCTGGGGAAGCAGCGACAGACGGCGCGGCCCAGCCCGATTCGGACCCGGCTTCCGCCGGAGTCCAGAAGTCCGATGCCTCCTCTAATTAATGAGAGGTGTTGACCTCTGGAACGGTCTCAGGTGTCCGTAGTCGGCCAAAAGACGCCCGCGGAATCCGGGCCAGACGTTAGACTTCGTCAGGCCGGGTGTGAATGAACAACGCCTTTTTCTCGCCGGGAAGGGTGAAGTCGAAGCCACATCCCTTGAAGAAGTCTTCGGACGATGTGATGGCCATCACTTCCAGAATGTTTCGCTCGCAGGCGCGGTTGACGCAGTGGCGAACGAGCGATTTGCCGACACCTTTTCCCTGCCATTCCTGGGCGACGGCGAGGCTGCGGATTTCGGCCAGTTTCTTGGAATAGATTTCCAACGCGGCAAAGCCGACGATCCGGCCGTCCAACTCGGCCACGAAGCCGTTGTGGATCAGATCGTAGAGTTCGTCCGTTGTGCGGGGAAGAAGCTTCCCGATTTCGACGAACGGCTCGACGAACTGCTCGATTTGGGGAACATCTTCCCGTTGTGTTGGACGAACTGCCGGAAAGCCGGCTGTGTCATTCATGCCAGTACGCCTGCTCCTCGTCCTGCAGCTTGGCCTAGTCTTTCAATTCGATAATGGCTTCGACTTCGACCGAGATATTTCCCGGCAGTGAACCCATGCCGACAGCGCTGCGGGCCGCTTTGCCGTTCTGTCCGTACAACGAGACCATCAGATCGCTAAAGCCGTTGATGACCTGCGGATGCTTGTCGAACTCGGGCGTGGCGTTGACCATGCCGAGCACCTTCACCCAGCGATGAATGCGGTCCAGGCTACCCAACTGGGCCTTTAGCGTGGACAGGATGGTCAGCCCGACAACCTTGGCGGCCGTGTTCCCTTCTTCTAACGTCAGGTCCAGGCCGACTTTTCCCTGAATCATTGTGCCGTCTGACTGCAACGGGCCGTGACCCGAGACAAAGACCAAATTACCGACCTGGACGATGGGACTGTACGTACCGCCCGGCTTGGGGATGGGGGGGAGTTCGAGTTCCAGTTCAGCCAGTTTCGCATCGATGCTCATGGGGGTCCTCATCTCAAAATCGGTGTCAGTCAGCCGCCAATGGGCCGGGCTGGGTGGTGAGTCGTCTTTTCCCTGACAGCGTTGACAGAATACGAATTCCGACCGACTCTGCCAACTGCCCGGGTGATTTCGATCCTCTGAGATTTCGATCCTCTGAAGAGATATGCTGCTGGACGTGGCGATTTGTTCCAATAGAATGAGTCTGACCGACGGAAGCGGGATTCCTTCTGAATTCCACGGCCAAGTCGAGCTGATCATTGCACGCTGTCGAACTTCAGCGACGGAGAAACCCTCATTGGCTGCTACCTTTCGCGCATCTTGCCGCTTATCCTGATTGGGTTTCTGGCGGTCGTCGGATTGACGTGCTTCGGATTCTGCGCGAAGTACTTCAATCTATGGCTGCGGGCCTTTGTTTCGCGGGCAAAGATCGGCCCGTTGTCGCTGGTCTTCATGGCCTTACGGAAGGTGAACCCGGTTGCCATCGTCGACGCCAAAGTGATGGCTGTGCAGGCAGGCCTGGCGGATATTACGACTGAGGCCATGGAGGCCCATTATCTGGCGGGAGGCAACATCCGCCGTGTCGTACAGGCGATGATCGCGGCTCACCGTGCAAATATCGAGCTAAACTGGGCGACCGCCTCGGCGATCGACCTGGCCGGTCGCGACATCGTGGAAGCCGTCCACACCAGTGTCGATCCCAAAGTGATTGACTGTCCCGATCCTCGGAAGACCGGCCGAACGACATTAGATGGTGTGGCACGTGACGGCATTCAACTGAAGGCCCGCGCACGCGTGACTGTCCGGACCAACTTGAAGCAGCTGGTCGGCGGTGCGACCGAAGAGACAGTGATCGCCCGCGTCGGTGAGGGAATCGTCTCGGCGATCGGTTCTTCGGAAAGCCACAAAGTGGTGTTGGCGAATCCCATGTTGATTGCCAAGGCCGTCCTGATGAAGGGACTCGATTCGCAGACAGCCTACGAGATTGTCTCGATCGACATTGCCGACATCGACGTTGGAGACAATGTCGGGGCGCGGCTGATGGCCGACCAGGCTGAGGCCGACGTCCGTATCGCCCGGGCCCGGGCCGAAGAACGCCGAGCCCGAGCCGTGGCCGCCGAGCAGGAAATGGTCGCCCGCACGCAGGAAAACCAGGCGAAGGTTGTGCTGGCAGAGGCGGAAATTCCTAAAGCGATGGCGGAAGCCTATCGCAGCGGACAACTTCGGGCGAGCGGTTCCAACGGCAGTCCGAATGCCTGAGTTGCGTCATTTATGAACAGGTCATGGGCGCAGATGCGAAACGTCGGGGGTCTCTCTCCGAAATTCACATAATTCATCCGTGACCACAGGCACGCCGGCGAATACAATCGAACACGCCGAGAGGTACCCTGCGAGGGTCGCGCGGTACGACAGTCTGAACCGGTCTGGTGGAGTAGAGAATCTGGACCCGTGCCGTCCGGTTAAATCGGCCCAATGTCTTGAATTGTATGCCGGTTATATCGACACTGTGGTGCGTGTAACACTCTCGCAAGGTTCGCTTGCGAAAGAACGATTTAGCACGAACAATGGATGACTGTGGCCGCTCACGATGAGGGGCCCGAAGACGCCGACCGATACTCGCCACCGTTGGTGGTCGGTCGAGTCGGCAGGAAGTGGTGTCAGCAGCAACAGGATGTGGCTGGGGACCAACTGCGGCAGGGAAAGTCGCAAATTCGGACCGCGTAAAGAGGTCCGGTAGTCCAATGTGGCAGCGAATCTTCGGAGCTGTCGCGGCGGATTGGTGGCCAGGGAAGGGATCGGCCCCATTTGCGAATTGACCGCACGTCCGTGGAATATCTTGCGAGGTCAACCCCGTCCAATGAGTGAAACTATCTCTGTCGAACTGACTCCCGAGCAGCGCGAGATGTTGCTGCGCGGTCTCCGTTTCGTTGCCAGTGCTTCGCGGTTGGAATGCCGTGTGCCGACGACCGAATCGGAAGCGGAACGCAAGGCGGAACTCGCCGAAGTGGAAGGTCTGGTCGCGCGACTGCATCAGGCTCCGGCTCACGGCCGTCCGGCGAGCGTCTAGCGATTCCCCCAGGCCTGCTGGTCCTGGACCGGTGGCGCGCACGTTGCGCCTTTCTGGCTGACGTTCGTATTTGACCGTCACCGTATCGGCGTGGAATCCGGTATTTGCGATGTCCGCGATGCGGAACCCAGTCTCTGCCCGGTCCGCGATGCGGAACGATGATGAATTGGTCCGCCGTACGGACCCTCCCTTGCAAGGTCGTGATTGTCCATGCGGTTCCAGCACGTCTGCGTTGAAGCACTCAGCTACGTGCTCCCCCCGCACGTCGTGTCGTCCGACGAAATTGAGCAGCGGTTGGCCCCGGTGTACGAGCGGCTGGGGCTTCCGGCGGGGCGGCTGGAGTTGATGACCGGGATTCGCGAAAGGCGATTCTTTGATCCTGGCACGCTCCCCGGTTCCATCAGTGCCATCACCGCCCGTCGCGCTCTGGAAGCCTCAGGCCTGGATCCGCGCTGCATCGGCGCGCTGATCCACGGTTCTGTTTGTAGAGACCAGATGGAACCGGCAACAGCCAACGGAGTCCATCACGCCTTGGGTCTGCCGGGCGAGGCCCTTGTCCTGGACGTCAGTAATGCCTGTCTGGGGCTGCTCAACGGCATCCTGCTGGTGGCCGGAATGATCGAACTGGGTCAGACACGGGCCGGAATTGTAGTGGGAACGGAGACCGGTCGTGATCTCGCCGAGGGGACCATCGACTCGCTGCTGGCTGACCCCCACGTGACGCGACAATCGATCAAGTCTGACTTCGCGTCCTTGACGATCGGTTCAGGCTCTGCTGCCATCGTCCTCTGCGATGACAAGCTCAGCCGGACGGGACACCGCTTGTTGGGGGGATGCGTTCAGGCCGATACCAGCAGCTACGAGTTGTGTGCCGGCGGTGTGGCAGCCGATAAGCACGGCGACCACCGTCCGCGAATGCAAACCGACTCCGAAGCCCTGTTGTACGCCGGAGTCAGTCTGGCGGAAAGGACCTGGGCGGCGACCCGGCAGGCTGTCGGCTGGGACAACGCCGATGTGAATCGGGTCTTCACGCATCAGGTCGGCCGAGCGCATCGGAAACTGTTGCTGGACCGGCTGGATCTGTCGACCGAGTTGGATTGTCCCACGGTCGAATTTCTCGGTAACACAGGTGCCGTCGCTTTGCCGACGGCCTGGGCGATGGGGGCCGAGCAAGACCGTCTGAAGTCCGGCGACAAAGTTGCGCTACTGGGCATCGGCAGCGGGCTGAACAGTATCATGCTCGGGTTAGAGTGGTAAGCACGCTACGCCAGTGAGTATTTCTTCAACTTGCTGTAGTACGTGCTGCGGGGCATCCCCAGCTTGCGTGCCGCCTCGGCTTTGTTTCCATCGCACGCTCTCAGTGCCGCCAGCAATGTTTCTCGCTCGTCCTGGCCGGAGGAAAGGACCGGGCCTCGCGGTGGTGCTGCCTCGGTTGTGACAGTTTCTCGTTCGGGGAGAGACTGCGCTAGGGCGATCGAATTCGACGACCACGCCAGATGTCGACCGCGCGTTTCTGGTGAGACCAACTCGGCCGGCAGGTCGTGCAGTGTGATGCGAGCTCCCTCGGCAAGCACGACAGCCCGTTCAACCGTGTTCTCGAGTTCGCGGATGTTGCCCGGCCAGTCGTACTGTTCCAACACATCGAGTGCTTCGTCATCAAACTGCAGAATGCGTTTGCCTGTTCGTTGTGAGGCGCATAGCAAGAAGTGTGACGCCAGCTCGAAGAGGTCTTCCCGCCGTTCGCGAAGTGGGGGCAATGTAATGCTGATGACATTCAGCCGATAGTACAGGTCTTCGCGGAACCGGCCTTCGGTGATCAGTCGCTCCAGATTCTGATGCGTCGCTGTGACAACTCGGACGTCAACCGGAATGGTGCGGGAATCGCCGACCGGTTCAAACTGTCGTGTCTGCAGGACGCGCAGCAATTTGACCTGCACATCGAGCGAAATGTCTCCGATTTCGTCGAGGAACAGTGTCCCGCCGTTGGCCATTTCGAAACGACCCACCCGGTCACTGTGGGCACCTGTAAAGGCCCCTTTGGCGTGGCCGAACAGTTCACTTTCCAGCAGTTGTGGCGACAGCGCAGCACAGTGTACTCGAACCAGCGGACCTTCGCGGCGGGGACTGTTCTCGTGCAGCAGTTGGGCCAGAAGTTCTTTTCCCGTGCCGCTTTCTCCACGGACCAAAACCGTGGCGTCGCTGCCGGCGACTTTGCGAGCTGTCGACAGAATATGTTGAATCGCGGGGCTGTTCCCCTTGATGTCGCCCCGTTCGAAATCGCTCGCGGTACGTTGCTCGCGCGCGGGGTGAATCGCATGCAGTTCGGCTTGCAGCATCGCGATCTGCCGTTGTTGCGTGGCGATCTTGTCCACCTTCAGACCGAGTTCTTCGTTCAGCTCGGCCAATTCGTGATGAACCCTCGCGTAGTGGAGTGCCACACTGGTGATCTGTGTCATCGCGTGGAGGAACGTCACGTCCTCGGCCGTGTAACCTCCGCCGGTCAGCCTGGGGCCCAGTACGACCAATGCCGCCACTGTGTCGTCAGGAGAAATTGCGTGGACCAAATCGGCTCGGATGGTCCGCAGGAACTGCTGTGCTGGCGAGATGGTGTTTCCGGTGTTGGTCGGGATTTTCTGGATCGCCGTGTCACTTCGGAGAACGTCCATCACTTCCGGCGAAACGTTGAACTGGACGGGGGGGGGCTCGAAGTCCTGTCCGACGGAAGCCAGCAGGTGGAACGACCGGAGGTCCTTATCGTTGAGATACATCGCAGCTCGGCTGACCTGGAGGACATCGCAGCACGACGTCAGCATCCGTTCAGCCAACGTTTGCCGATCCGCGAGGTGGCCGACAGCCTGGTTCATTCGCTGGAGAGCCTTGTCCAACTGGTACTTCTCACGAAAGAACTGCCGGTCGACGACCCGTTGGACGCGATCCCGAGCCCACAGCAGGCCGGTGGTTGTTATCAGTAGAATTGAAAAGATTGCGATCGTCTGGACCGGTGCCGGGGAAACATTCAATTTGGCAATCAGTAGGCTGGTGGTCGTAATCGCCAAGGCCACCAGCAACGTGGCCGTTGCTGTCGCCACGTAGAAGCGAAAACCCTTGCTGACAACTTCGTCGACCAGCATCATTCGATGCCGCAAGATGCTGATGCCGTAGGCCAGGACAAACGAAAGGCTTGCCAGAAACATCGGGACTCCTCCCCGTCCCAAGGCAAACGAGACCCGATCGAAGCAGGCGAGATACAGTGTGTAGCCGACTGGAATCGTGGCGAACATGGCGGCCCAGAGCATCCATCTGACCTGATTTCGTTCGATGGGCCGTTTGGAACCACGATGCCGAAAGAACAGCTGGGCAAGTGTCAGCAGAAAGTAGACGGCAGCCAGTCCGAAGTAGCTGAAAATGGCCACGTGCTGCCATTGGCTCAGTGTTCGGGCTCGCAACACCATCGCCGGAGTCTGCTCGCCCCACTGGAGTACGTTACCAGCAGCGATCAGCCCCAGAATCGCAATTCCAAACACCACCGGCGCGACGTAAAGTCCCCAGGTGATCGGTCGGCTGACGGCGGGGGCATTCGGTTGTTCAGCAAGAAACACCAGGAAGAAGTGCAACGTCACGACGGGAACCAGCAGGGCGCAGATTACGAACGGAATGCTCAGCCAAAGGTTGCCCGCTACGACCCACCAGTGGTAACCAGCCACAAACGCGCCGAGCGTGACAACACACATGATGAAGAACTGTCGCGCCGCCAGATCGAACGGACGATGCCAGTACACGACGGCACCGACTGCAAACATGCCAAACTGCAGCACGAACCACACCAGCGACATGACAATTTCGCTGAGTGGCAACGTTTGCACCATCAGCCAGCATGTTTCCCGGTGGACGCTGCCAGCCGGTAGGTACTGAACGCGGACGAATCGGCCAACACCCCCGACCTCGACGAGCGAGGGGAGCGAAAACGTATCCGCCAGGACGTAGGGGTTGGCGTCTTTGGGGAGGCTTGCACCGGGCAGCAGTTTCGCCGTCCGTAGTTGAGTCAGGGATTCTGTGAAATCCAGAAAGGTGTTCGTTTCCCGGTCACCGATCTTCAACAGTCGGTCGCCCGAGTGCGGTTGCGGGCCCAGGCAGGACTCGTCGGTTAAATGCGGAACAGCCTGAATCTGGATTCCAGGCGTGCCGACATCACTGCCGTCGACGAGAAGGCACCTCAGTCGAAGGTCGGGACTGGTCGAAACGAATCCAATGACCACGACGCAGTACGCGACGACCAAACCGGCAAGACCGATTGTCAGTCGGCGTTTCAGTACGGCTGTTGATCGCATTCGATACGCCTTCCAGTTGGCTCGAAACACGTTCCGAAGCGCCGCTCGGCGCCGATTCATCCTGGATTCAGTAGAGCAATTCGGCGCCGAAACGGCAACCCCCGGGCGCCGAACCGCGTCGAGCCTGAGGAGGATTGACAGATTGTCTTCCTTTTTGAAATGTCGTTAAGTGGCTGATGTTAATCCTGTTAGGGCCTGACAAACTCTGTTGTTGGCGGTACTGTGTCGTAGAAATATATCGCCGACTCCTGTTTGGCGCGGCAGTTGCTTTTGTACTCCCCCGGTTACATGAGAAACGGAACCAGTTCCTGGATCATGTCTCCAACATTCCATAGCCCAGCCTGGCCCTTGAGAAGGAACGACTCACCCAGCGTGTTCGAGAACGGATGGTCCCCTGGTTTGCAGCCTGACCCACTCTGCCGATCAGTTTCCGTTAAATTTACGATGACGTCTCTCGAACATGCGAGTGGTCCTTTTCAAGGGCCTTTCTCTGCGCGCTGACTGGTCGGGAGCGGTCGTCTGTTCGATGAGCTTCTGGGGTAGAACGCAGCAGTTGCCCAAATTTCGATTGCAGCGGACATGGCGGGTGAGGTTGGCGGGTAGTGGGGCGAGCGCTACAATCGACGAAGTCGAAGAGGCAGTGGGTTTCTTCCGCAGAGTTGGCAACGAGGCAACAGGACGGGGTGTCGATGTTTCGCTTAACGCAGACGATTGAATTTTGTTACGGGCATCGGCTGTTGAACTATTCCGGGAAGTGCCGCTATTTGCACGGGCATAACGCCCGGGCCGAGATTGTTCTGGCGGGAGAAAGCCTTGATGACCGGGGCATGCTGATCGACTTTAGCGACATCAAGTCTGTCTTACGGACGTGGATCGATCGCGAGTTGGATCACCGGATGATTCTTTGCAAGTCTGACCCCGTGGTTGAGTTTCTGCGAGGAGAGGGAGAACCCCTGTTCCTGCTGGATGTGAATCCCACGGCGGAGAACATCGCGAAGGTGATTTTCGAGCAGGCGAAGAGTGAATCGCTGCCTGTTGTGGAAGTCGGACTTTGGGAAACGCCCCGCAGTCGGGCCATCTATACTCCGGGGACTCCAAGCTGACCGGAAGGCCGTCTTCGGCGATGCGTGGATTCAGCGGGCTGGGATTCAGCGGGCTTCCGGATGGAGCCGACGAACCACGTCCGCGGTCGATGTGTCAGTCGTCGCGGTTGTTCAAAAGTTGCAGTTCTTCAACGATCGCCTCAGCGAGCAACTGCTGCGCACAATGAGCAACGAGCAACTGCGCACAAAAATACCTCGTCGACAGAAGCCGACGAGGTGTCTAATGATCGCGTGCTAATTGGGGTGGTACGATCGATTCGCCCGCCGAAATATAAACCCATGACAAAGCACACGGAATAATGTATCGCAGGATTGCAGTTTGACGAATGAGACAGTGAATGTCAAGGAAAATCTCTCTTCGGGACATTATTTTTCTTGACTGGGGCTGCAGAGCTACTCTTGGACGTTTGGGATTTCTGGCGGTGGGGAGTCTGGCTGCAGGATGAGATGGGCCTCGGCCAACTCTCGCGCAAAGTTTACTTCCGAGGTGTTTGGCTGTTCGCGGCATTGGTCAACGACGATTGGCCAGTAGTCACGCAATGCCCACAGCATGTGCTGGCGGGCCGGTTGTTTGGTGCTGGCTGTCTTGCTCAGGAGGTCCATCATGGGGAGGAGCACCTCGTCGCTTCGATCGATGAATTCCGACCACTGATCTTGCGAAGCATTGTTCGTCCGGAGTTCCAGGAATTCGTTGTAGGCCGTTTCGATATCCATGTACATCGTGGTGTTGTTGCCGCCAGACAGAAACGACATGACCAGATAGCCGAGAAGCAGGACAACTCCCCCCCCCAAACCGGCCATGGCCGTCGGATTTCTCCGGATCTCCTCCCACTTGTCTTTGAGCTGTTCTTGCCAGGGGCCCTGGGCTTCCAGCTCAGCTCGCCGACGGGCCGCTCCAGTGTTGCGGACGGCTGAGATGTTGGCCATTCGGAAGGCATTCGCCGCCGCATGAGTTGTGCCGGTCGTGCCTGCACCTTGCGATCCCTTCGGCTTGTCAGCGTCTTTTTCTTCCATGTCGGCAAATTTCTGTTTGCGTTCCTTCAGCTTGGCTTCGCGATCCGCTGCCTTCTGGGCTTCTTGAGCAGCGGCTTCGATCAATTCGGGAATCTGGCTGACGACCAGCCAGTTGCCGTCTTCACTAAATCGTAAATAGTCCGATGGGCCCAATCGTTCCTGGAGGAACCAACGGACTGCATCGCGAAATGTGATGGGACCGTATTCGTTTTGATCGATCCAGCCGTACCAGTTCTTCTCGTTGTTTCCGAGGGGATCTTCCGGGTAGCCTGCCGGTCCGATGCCGGTTTTCGAAGACTTGTCGCCCGCGTCACCACCAGGACCGCCGGTGTACTGGATAATGTAAATCGGCGCGCCAGCCGGAGTCTGTGGTGATCCGGGGGCCACAATCGCGTGAGGCAGGCCGGCAGTGACCGGCCCCGGTGCAGGATTTCCGAGAGGCGGACTGGCTGGTGGAGACGGTGCAGCCGGTGCGGGGGCAGTTGGCGTTGTCATTGGTGCCGATGCGGCTGTTTCGGGCCCACCCGGGGGAATTGGCGGGGGAGGTGGCGCAGCTGTTGGTGCGGCAACCGCACTTGAGGACGGGGGAGGTGCAGCCATAAATTCCAATCCCGACAGCTGCCGCGCTTCGATCCACTCGCTGGCGTCATGGGGGCGAATCAAGTCAGTCGGCGAGAGCTCACCATCAGTTGCCATATCCTGCAGGTCGAGAAATCCGATTGGACCGAATTCCTCACCCAGCATCTGATAACACCACATGGTCGTCGTGTCGACAGCCACGGGGGCACTTCCAGTGGCGTGTGGTTTGGGTGAATCCGTCGTTTGGGCGACTTTCTCAAGACCGGGGATGCCCGCGACCTCGAAGTCGTCGTCGGCATCTTCGGCGTCCGCCAAATCGATGGATTCGGCGAGCGCTGTCAGCTGCTGGATCTCTGCCACCTCGCTACTGTCGGCCGAATCGAACTCGTTGATGTCGGTTGCGGTACTCAATTCATGTTCGTCTGAGATCTCGATTTCCGACAGGTCTGTCAGAAATTCGTCGTCCGCCGTCTGCTGCGAAGTGCTTAATTCTTGGGCATTCGATTCTGGTACCGCATCGTCGCCGGCGATGATTGCTTCAACGGGAATCCAGATCTTGGAGTGGGCGGCTCGGACTTCATCGTCGGCGCTCAGGCTTCCGGCGGAAGCCAGCGTTTGAAGTGTGGACATTGGGACGGGGCCAAATTCCTCGCCCAGCAGCCGGTAGTACCATTGATCGGACATAACATTTCGCGATTGTTTGAAAGGGCTGGTGGTTCTTGTTCGACTTGGGTGGCTTGATTCGCGGGAGATTGATGCAGCGGACGGCTGACGTCAAGACGTTCCTGTCTGCACGCTCACCCAGGCTGGATTCGCTGCCGCAGAGACGTCGCAGTCGAACAGTCTTCAAAAGGATTGGGGAAGGGTTCTTGTGCGCGATTCTCAGCGAATAGTGCAGCGAAGGCGACAGCGTGAGCATCTTATCATGTTCGCGGTTATTGCGGCAAAATCAAGCTGAAATCGCGGTCGATGGTGCATTCGCCAGGTCGAGTCGCGTACGGAAGAACCACTCCCAGTCCCTCGAAACTACGAGGAGTTCAATCCCGCTCAATGAGAGACGTACGGTTTTAAACGATCGATTTCACGTCTGAGTCGAGGGGGCAGCGTGCCAGCACCACGAGCCTTCGTGGGATTCCCATTGGCCCGGTCGATAGACCAAAGCAAAGCCCGAAGGACGACACGAGCGGGAAATGAGCGGCCAATCGAGCCCGTCCGGCTGGAACGGCGATTTGTTGAAGTGGACGATGGAACGAGCGAGGCCAGGACGCTGGGGCGTGGTCCGGCAGTGCGTCTACCAGGTGTCTTCGACACGCAACTCGTAGACGTTGGCGCGGCGACCGGTCTGAAAGCGTTCCGGGGCCATCGCGGGAATTCTCAGCCAGACATTGTGATCCTGGTAGATTCCTTCCAGAGAAATGTGCGAGCCCAACTCGTCATCTTCGCCCTGCGAGAGTGCCTGCCAGTGGAAGCTGTGGACCCGATCGAAGATCGCCAGCAGGGCCGTCAGATCAACACTAAACTTCGAAGCACTTTGGCTGCCGTCGTACTCTCCTCCCACAATTTCGGTCCTGGCGGCGAAGAGTGTTACCTCCCATTGTTGTCCGAATTTGTTCCAGAAATAGTGGCAGCCGATTGGCGAAAGAAGGTCAACGGCATGGATCTCCGCCAAGGCTCTCTCGGTGAGTTCCACAATCCATTCTGGTGGTTGAGCCATTACATCAGACCTTCCTGCCGGGGAGGGCGGATTACTTCAGAAGTTTCCTGGAATGGGGTGGCGAATGGTTCTCGGCGCGCACGTCCAAATTCGGTCCACGTCGAGGATTCGCCGGGGCGCCACAGGGCTAGTGCAGCAAGCAGTGTGCCATTCGCGTGTTACCCCAAAGTGGACCTAATCCCTTGCGGAAAACAGGTATAACTTTGTATTAGGGACGCGAATGCTCGCGATAGGCGACGGAATGTGTTCAATCGCCGAAACGCTCGGCGTGAAATCGGTTTAACCGGCCTAGCGCTCCGGGACCTCGGCCAAACGGAGGCTTTCGGCCCGAGAGCGTGTTTCCTCGGACCTGCAAAACTGAAAACGCCTGGGTGGCATTCGTCGGATGCAGGACTGAGTCGGCTGCCTGCTGCCCGAACTGTGACCGAATCGACCGCGCGGATTTGACTGTCGACGGATGTGCCAACTGACCAGGCTGCTATTTCGTCAGCAGGCCATCAATCAGCATGATCGCAGCGGGTCCAACGAGCACCACGAAAATGCCAGGAAAGATAAACAGCACCAACGGGAAGATCATTTTGACGGCTGTTTGCTGTGCCTTCTCTTCGGCCATCTGGCGGCGTTTGACCCGCATGCTGTCGGATTGAACTCGCAGTGCCTGCGCGATGGACGAACCGAAGCGATCGGCTTGGATCAGAATGGCGGCCAACGATCGCATGTCGTCCACTCCCGAGCGAATTCCCAGATCGTGCAGGACCTCGCGTCGGGGGCGTCCCATCTGGAGTTGCATGTTGCAGATGTTCAATTCTTGACAGACATCCGGAGCCGTGTCCTCCAGTTCTTCCGAAACTCGCCGCATTCCGGCATCCAGGCCGAGACCGGCCTCGACGCAGACAACCAGGAGGTCGAGCACATCGGGCATCGACAGAAAGATCCGCTCTTTGCGTCCCATGACGAGAATCGCCAGCACGAATTCCGGCAGGTAGAATGCGAATCCACCAGCCAGAATCAGAGTGGTGAGTCCGTTTTGAGTCATACCGAATTTCAGCAGTCCGACGCCGCCGCCGATCAACAGACCGGCTACCAGCATGATGACCTTAATTGCCAGGAAAATCGTGGGCGCATTGGGCGAGTTAAACCCGGCGTTTGTCAACCGGATCTTCAGAGTGCTTTGTTCCAGCTCGGTCTTTGGCTGAATCGCTTTGGAGATCGCGGGTGCCGCCCGTTCGAGCATGGCTCCCACACCTTGCTGCTCCTTGCCGCGTCCTCCTGGTTGCTGGCGGCGGGCGGGATTGCGCAATTCGTCCAGACGTTCAGCGGCGCGCGAAGTTTGTGACGAGAACTGGGTCGCGATGGCCCACACGCCCAGTGTGATGGCTCCGAAAATCGCCCAGGGGAGAATCGCTGTCAAATCCATGGAAGCCTCCGAGATGCTCGGTCCACGCGGCGGGCCGCGTCGAGAATCAAACCTTGATTGCGATGATCTTCTTAATACAGACAGCGCCTAACACCTGGAGAAATGCTGCGACGGCAATCATCTTGCGTCCCAACTCTTCGGTGAACAGCATCATCACGTACTGTGGATTCAGGTGATACACTGCGAAGAACAGGGCAATCGGCAACGCCATCAACACCACACCGCTGATGCGGCCTTCACCGGTCAGTGCCTGGACCTGTCCCATAATCTTGAACCGTTCGCGGATGATGTAACCGATCTTGTCGAGAATCTCCGCCAAGTCACCACCCGATTGCCGTTGGATGGCCACTGCTGTCACGAAGAATTTCAGGTCGAGGTTTGGCATCCGGCGAAGCATGCCTTTGAGTGCCACTTCGATCGGTCGACCAAGGTTCTGCTCTTCGTAGGCATTGTTGAATTCTGTTGCGATCGGGTCGGGCATTTCATCCACGACAACGTGCAGACCTGACGCCAGACTGTGTCCCGAACGCAGTGCGCGGCCAATCAACTCCAGGGCATCGGGAAGCTGCTTGGCAAACTTCTTGAAGCGTCGACTCCGCCGCCACAGCAACCACATGACCGGGAGGGCCCCGAAGGCAATCCCGAACACCGGGT
>CALJUK010000442.1 GCA_937975745.1 uncultured Planctomycetaceae bacterium
GAGACCGCGAGGACGGCCACCCACCTACGACTACCAGAAACGACGTGAGCTGGCGGAGCTGGTTCGCGAACACGGAGCCCGCGGGGCTCAGGCCCGGGTCGATCATCCGATCGCTTTGGAAACGTTACTGAGAATCGCACGCGAATTTCGCATTGAACTGAAACCGGGACGTCGGCCGCGGCGTGCCGCGTGAGCCGGTCACGCCGGCAGCGCATGGAAGGCAGATACGAATGACAGAAACTCTCACACTGGAGCCGCCTTTTGAAGAGCAGGCGGTGCTGGAAGAAAAGGCGTCTGTGTGTCACGAGCCTCTCTCCGCTGACACACACGCTCCGCGCAACAGAAGCCCCACCGTGAAGGGTGAGGCGGAAGAGTCAACCGATGTCTGGTCGCGTGGTCTGGAGTGGCCGGCAGCGATCTGGCTCGGGACGGTCCACCTGGGGGCACTGGCAGCGCCGTTTGTCTTTACCTGGTCCGGGCTGGTGGTGGCCATCGTGCTGAGTGCGGTGACGGCGAGCCTCGGTGTGTGCATCGGCTTTCATCGACTGCTGACGCACGGTGGCTTTGAAACTTTTCCGATCGTCCGCCGCGTTCTCGCCACGATTGGCACTCTGGCGGGAGAAGGACCTCCCATTATGTGGGTGGCGGCGCATCGCCGGCATCACCAGTTCAGCGATCAGGAAGGAGACCCGCATTCGCCTCGCGACGGTGCCTGGTGGAGCCATGTGTTCTGGATGCTGCCACGACGCGGATCGCAGTACTGGGCCGAACAGTATTGCCGCTACGCCCCCGACGTGTTGAAAGACCCCTACATGAGGTTCCTGGACCGGACCTGGGTTCGTTGGCATCTGGCCATGGGCACCGCGCTGCTCGGCATCGGCTGGATGTTCGGTGGCTGGCCGCTGGCTGCTTCCATGCTGGTCTACGGTCTGTTCGTCCGAGCGACCTACGTGTTTCACGTGACGTGGCTGGTGAACTCTGCCACGCACGTGTGGGGTTACCGTAATTATGAAACGAGCGACGACAGCCGCAATCTCTGGTGGGTCGCTCTGCTCACGTACGGAGAAGGCTGGCACAACAACCATCACGCGCATCAGCGACTGGCGCGACACGGTCATCGCTGGTGGGAAGTCGATGTCAACTTTCTCGTGATCCGCCTGATGGAACGCTGCGGGCTCGCCTGGAACGTCATGGCCGATGTGCCAATGGATCGCGAACCGAATCAGAAAGTCGGCGCACAGCGACAGGCCGCGTGAGCGGTCGATGACCTGCGAAAACACTTATCAAATTTCTCATCGGAATATGGATATGGCACTTCGTGAAGAAATGGAATCCCAGGGACAGTCGCTGTTTCGATGGCGGAGCTATCTGCCTTTTGTGCTCCTGTCGCTGGTACTCGCCGGGTTCACTGAACTCGCGGTGTCGGGCCACAGCCATCTGAAAAGCACCGGCTATTCCTATGAGCTGGAGCTGTTCTTCGAGCTGACGTGCCTGATGGTGTCCCTGAGCGGACTGGGGATTCGCATCGTGACAACGGGCTATGCGGCGCCCGGCACGTCGGGGCGGAATACGCATCGGCAACGGGCGGATTCGCTCAACACGACCGGAATGTACTCCGTGACACGAAACCCGCTGTATCTCGGCAACTTTCTCAATGGCCTCGGGTTCAGCCTGTTCTGTGGCGTCTGGTGGGTGCCGACGCTCTATGTCGCTGCGTTCTGGCTCTATTACGAACGCATCATTTATCGAGAAGAAGAGTATCTACGCTCAAAGTTTGGCGAGGAGTTTCTGAACTGGGCGAGTCGGACGCCGGCATTCTTTCCGGCATTTCGATATCCGGTCTCGCCGGAGCGTCGGTTCAACGTTCGGCGCGTTATTCGCAACGAGTATTCGACGCTCTTTTTGATCATCAGCATCTTCACGCTGTTTGACGGACTGGAGAACCTGTTCGTTGAGGGAGCCTTCCGCGTCGACCGCATCTGGATCGGCCTGTTTGCTGCCGCTGCATGCGTCTGGCTCCTCGTCAAGACAATGAAGAAACGGACCAGATTCTTCAGCCAGCAGGAGAGTGAGTGTCCGCAAGCATCTGCATCGAGTGAATCGACTCCTGGTCATCGGGCGGAGATCGATACAGGAGCCCCCCGGACGATTGATATGGAGCCTCCAGCGCCACTGCTTTCGGCGGGAACGGTATGACCCTCAGGATTGAAAAGGACTGTTACCGTGCAGATTGACATCCTGAGTCTGTTTCCGTCGGTGTTCGGCAGCTATCTCGGTGAGACGCCGTTTCACTATGCAATCCAGCAGCGGATTGTGCGGGTGAGGACGCATAACTTCTGCCAGTGGGTCAACCCGGATCAGGATGTGGCGACTCCCCGTCGAACGCGCCACGGCCAGACGATGGTCATCCGATCGGAACCGGTCGCTGCCTGTGTCGAGTCGCTGCGGTTGCCGGGGCAGACAGCTCGCATCGTCCTGCTTTCTCCACACGGACGGATGCTCGATCAGGATGCCGCTGGTGAGCTGTCACGAGTCGATCATCTGATCCTGATCTGCGGACGGCTGGGAGGATTCGAGGAAGGTCTCGCCGAACACGTCGGAGCCGAAGAACTGTCCGTCGGCGACTACGTCCTCAATTGTGGTGAGGTCGCCGCGATGGTTGTTCTGGACACGGTGATTCGACTGGTGCCCGGCGTTCTTGAGCAGCACACGCGAAGAGTCGATGACCGATGCGATGATATCTGATGTGTGTATGGAAAGATGAGTAGACAGTTGACTGAGACCACTCACAAATGGGCCTTCCGCCGACCCCGGACGATCCGATTCCAGCTTCTGCTGGCCGTGAATCTGTCACTGGGCGTGGCTTTCATCGGCCTGCTGATTCTTCGCTATGAACGGGAGATGAGTGACGAAGTTCGCGAGAAGCAGGCGAGTCTGAATGACGAAGCGATCGCGATTCACGCTGCCGTCCGTCATCTTTCACGCGATCACAATTCGAACGCCGTGCAGAGCTATATCGACACGGTCTGCCGACAAATGCGGCAGACCACTTCGCCGGGCCACCACATTGTCGTGCGCCTGAACGAAGAGGTGCTACAGGCCCACGGGCACGGCGAGGCGACTTCCGAGAAACGAGAAGCCGTCGAGGCGACTGTCGCCGGATGTGATTCGCTGAACGCGCTGCAGCGACGCGGGCGCAGTGACGGCAGGAACAACGAAGACGGCATCAGCGTCAGCGTTTCAGAGAGTCTGGTCAATATCCGTCGAGCGATCCGTCGCGATGTCCTGATGCAGCTCGCCGTGCTGGCGCTGCTCGGGCTGCTGGCTGCGGGAGTTGTCAGTGTCGTGCTGCTGAGGATTGTCAGTGCTCCGCTTGATCAGCTTCTTGTCACCGTCAAACAGATCGCTGCCGGTCAGTTGGGAGTCGAATCCCCTGCCTTCGGCAGCCGCGAAATGCAGCAGCTTTCGGCGGCCATCAATTCCATGAGCCGGACACTGCATGAAAACGATCGCGAACGTCGCTATCAGATGGACAAGGCACAGCAGATTCAGCAGCACCTGCTGCCGAATGGAATTCAGATACCCGGTCTGCAGACAGCGCACGTCTTTGAGCCGGCGGATACGGTGGCGGGTGACTAGTACGACTTTCTGCCATTGCCGGACGGATGGTGGCTGGTCTGTGTCGCTGACGTCACTGGACACGGCGTGCCGGCGGCGATGGGCGCGGCCATGCTCAAATCACTGCTGATGGCTGCTACGGAACAGCCTCCGTTCGAACCGAGGCTGCTGCTGGCGGAGATCAACCGTCATTTCGCAACGGCCGTTCTGCCGGGCAACTTTGCATCGATGTTCCTCGGTCGCTGGCAACCGGAGTCGGGTGAACTGTCCTGGGCCAGTGCTGGTCATGAGCCGGGAATTCTTCTGACGCAGACAGGACGACTCGACCAGTTGTCGAGTACGGGACTCCTGCTGGGTGTTGATTCTGAGGCCGACTGGACGCAGCTCAGTGTCCACCTGGAAGAAGGTGATCGGGTGCTGCTTTTCAGTGACGGGGCGACGGAAACCCGCTGCCCGGATGGAGAACTGTTCGGTCGCGAACAGCTTACTGCGAGGTTCTCGCAATGCGACGGCCTCACTCCAGGGGAAGTCCTGAAACGAATCAAAGAACTGCTCGACCGGCATCGTTTCGAAGGACCGCTGAGAGACGACCTGACACTCGTGATGCTTCAATGCGGCGACTTTTCAGAAAGGACAGTTCCGGAGGCGAACGATGCTCACACGATTGATGTGTCTGCTGCGTCCGCATCAATGGAGTGACTGGACCTGGGAGACGGACGATGGCTGCGTACGAACAAGTCACTGTATTCGCTGTGGAGAAGTGCGACATGAAATCCACCATGACTGGGGCGAATGGGACTATGAGAAGACTGGTGAATGTCAGCGTTCGCGAGCGTGTGGGCGTTGTGACGGGACGCAAACCACCAGGACGCACGATTTTGATCCGGCGACGTCACGCTGCCGTCGCTGCGGAGCACTGGGGCGTGGCGGATACAGCTCGGACAACGCGTCGGGGTAAGCTAAACAGTGGCATGAATCTCACGCGCTGGCATCCGCACGACATGAGAAAGGTGACACCATGAATTCTTCCACAACGAACCGCGAGCCGCTCAATCGACGCTGGCTCCTGACACTGACCGTCTGCTGTATTGCGGCTGCCTGCGCCGGGGCCGGCATCATGTATCTCGTCGACTCATCGAGCGTCCCGCCCGCCGGGAGTGTCTCCCAGGGCGATGATGACCACGAGCAGGAAGGAGATCACGGCGACGGGGAACACGGCGCTGAAAACGAATCGGCCGTGGTGGCCCTGCCGAAATCCAAATGGGAAGCGGCCGGAGTCCGCATCGAAGAAGTCAGCCGAGGATCGCTGTCGCAGAACACGTGGGTGACCGGCAAAGTGACTCTCAACGAGGATCGGGTCGCCCACATCTACTCACTGGTTGACGGTCGGGTGCATGAGGTGCCGGTCCAGTTCGGTGACGATGTCAGGAAAGATCAGCCGCTGGCAGTTATCGACAGCCGCGAAGTCGGGACGGCCAAGCTGGACCTGCATCGCAGTCGACTGAATGCCGAGGTCGCTCAGGTCAATCACGACTGGCAGCAGAGCGTCAGCACGAACACGCTCGAACTGATCGCGACGCTTTCCCAGGGAGCTGTCATCACTGAGATCGATGCGGCCTTTCGCGACAAGCCGATGGGTGAATACCGCGGCCAGTTGCTGACGGCGTTCGCCAGTCTGCACAAGTCGCGAGCCGATTTCGAACGCCTGAAACCACTTGCCGAAAAGGGAGTCACGGCGGGCAAGGACGTCCTGGCGGCTCAGGCGGCATTCGAGGCGGACGGCGCGACATTTCGATCGTTGCTCGAACAGTTGAAGTTCGAGGCTCCACGTGAGGCTCTGCTTGCCGAACAGACGTTGCGGCAGACTCAGCAGGCCGTCGCCGTTGCGAAAGCGCAGCTCTTCATCCTGGGCTACCACGAGGATGACCTGGCGAAGATCGACCCGGAGACCGAAGGCGAAAACATCTCGCACTACGAAGTCCGGGCACCCTTCGACGGGACGGTGCTCGGTAAGAATGTGGTGCTCGCCGAGCGGGTCGGACCGGATACCGAGATGTTTCAGATCGCTGATCTGTCGAGCGTCTGGATTCAGGCCGACATCTACCAGAAGGATCTGCCGAAACTCAGCCAGCTTGGCGACACACTGCACTTTCGAGCGCCGCTGCTGACCGATGTCGACGACGAACACTCGCACGAGGCCCGCATCTTCTACAAGGGCGACGTGCTGGATGAGCAGACGCGAACCATGCGTCTGCGGGCCGTGCTGGACAACCCGGATCGGCACCTGAAGCCGGGGATGTTTGTCGAGGTGCAGTTGCCCGGCGAAACGATTGACGACGTTCTCGTGGTCCCGGCATCAGCCGTGCAGACCGACGAGGGCCGGTCATTTGTGTTTGTGCACAAAGCCGGAGACGAATTCGAGCAGCGTGATGTCACGCCCGGAGCCACCAGCAACGGCACGGTGCAGATTCGCGAGGGACTTCAGTCTGGAGAGAACATCGTGATCAAAGGCGGATTCTCGCTGAAGTCGGAACTGCTGAAGGGGCAGATTTCGCATGGACATTGATCAGAGGGGCCCGGAACTG
>CALJUK010000443.1 GCA_937975745.1 uncultured Planctomycetaceae bacterium
TCACAACGTCACCGAGCGTGGGGGAGAGATCCACCAGCGTCTTGGTATCGATCACGACCTTGTGTAATGCGACTTCGCCGATCGTTTCGATGTCCAGTTCTGCCGTCTGTCCGGTCTTGGCCTGGGGGATCAGCTTCAAAATTCGCGTGACCGGCTCGCTGTCGGCGACGCGGAGGGCGCCAATGACAGTGTGGCGGTTGGCGTCGTTTTCGGCGACGTCCACAAATCCATCGACAACGCCGAGTGTGACACCGGCATGCAGCATCTCGAAGACGACGTCAGAGATCTTGACCGTGGCTTCGCGTTCGGTGTCAGACAGCTTCTTGACGCCTTCCAGCTTGGATGTGATCACCGGCTGCAGGGCTTGGAAGAACTCCGTGAGATGCCCGCGGCGCATCTCGTCCAGTGGGAAATTCAAACGGCCGAACAGGATCGCATCGTCCCGTCGCCGGGTCGTGGGAAACTTGGACGGCTTGCTGCCGACGAGCGCGATACTTTCCGCCAGGCTGGTGTCCGGTGTGGCCGACAGGGTGACGTCGAGGCGCCCTTCCCCTTTCTTGGCATCGGTCGACCAGCCCAGGACAATCTCGGCAGCGTCGGTGAAGAAGCGTTCGAGCTCGTCAAACTGGTGTTCGACAAGCATCTTTTCGAGGGCAAATTCCGCTTCGGACGTTTCGGGTCGCTGCTTGGCAGAAGCGAGCACCTCGGTCCGCAATGTCTGAATCGCTTTCCGACGGCTTTCGACGCCGTCAGCCTGATTGCGAATTTGGACACCCAAGTCGTACTTCTGGGCCAAGTCCGCGACCCCTTTGTCGGGCGCGGGGAGGTTGGCGGGAAGATCCTCTTTGGTGGTCGCGATGGTCGCGTAACCGTTCTGGTCCAGCATGAATCCCTCGAAGTCCCCTTTCAATTCGTAGGGACCCCGGCGCGATTTCTTGCTTTCAATACCGAATGTCGTCAGGTTGTCGCGGAACAGGTCAAGGTCCGCGATCGGGAAACTCGGCCGATACCGATCTTCTTCGTTGGGCGTCAGAATAATGTCGATACGAATCGGCTTATTGAGGTCGATGCCCGGCAGAAAATTCTCCATGCCGGCGGAGATATCGTCCCACTGCTCCTGCTCGGATTCCGATGTCACGCATCGACGACACTGAAGATTGTCGAATGTCGCCTGCGCGCTCGACTGCACGATCGAAATGGCCGGCTCGGCCGGCGCGGGGTCAGCGGCGCAGGCCGTCAGCGAAAGGAACGACGATCCCGGTAGCGAGAGACCACAGATGAGAGCTACCGCCGGAAGAAGCTGCGAAATCAGTCGCTTGTGCGTCACGAAGAACTCCTTTCGAAGGGCGAGCCGCCCATCACGAAACCGCGTCCCTGGCCATGTCATGAGTTGCCCACACCATCGCCAATGAGAATGTTTTCAGTTTGAATTGCTGTTACTGGCTTCTCACAGGAGCCGATCAGCACTGCGATTGTCAATTCGCGGACCATTGGCAGCCGTCGCAGGGCAGGCAAACGCCGGTATTCTATAAGGTTGGTAGCGAATGGGGAAGATACTCCGAGGCGGTTCCGAACTCTTAGTGAAAGTTCTCTTCTCGCATTCACATCTGGTGAAAACGTCGACGATCGATTCGATCTGATCCGTCCGGCATGCGTTCCAACCCGCATGGCCTCTGCTGTACGATCGCGACCGGCTGCCGGAAGCGGACAGGCTTCCGTTGCCGACTCAGCGGTCAAAGGGCCGTAAGCCAGGGACTGTCTGAACAGTTTGGACGGACACCACCGAAGCGGGTCAGAACGTGGGAAGAATACCTGTGTCGGAGCGGGTCGGTTCCCGGAAAGAGTTCGGCATTGTCGACGGAATGCTTGACTTCAGTCTGCCCACATTGATCCGCGGGACTATGTCGCACAGATGACCGGCACTGCGCACTCGACGTAAGCTATGTATGTACTCCAGAATTCCTATGATGTTCAACCTGCGCACGCTGTGTGGGTGTTGCAGTTGAATATCTGGCGGCGAGCCACTGGACAACCCAGTCGAACAGGCCCGTAGCCCGGCGGCGATTGGATCGCGAGTCAACCGTCCAGCGTCGGTACCGGAAGGATTCCCAAGAACCGAGACGTCACTCGCCAGCACCGGCAGCTGGGGACGCGGTGGAAGTTGGCAGCGAGTTGATTCCCGTGACCATTCCCAGATAGGCGGAAATGCGCACGGTCGGCGCCTGATTGGCTGCTTTGACGAAGTCCCAGGCCGATTGCAGTTGGCCGGAGTGAACGGCCTGCGCGACGGCGACTTCGAAGGCGTCTTCGCGAATCAGATCGCTGGAAACGTGGTCGATAAACGTCAGGCCCTCGCGCACGTTTCCTGCGGCGATCTGCTCCCCAGCCAGACGCATGGCCCAACCACTGCGATCGTCGTTGGGAATTTTCGCCCGGTCGAAGAGCGAAGCGGCCTCGACAGCGTCTCTTTTAGCCAGGGCATCACGAACAGCTGCGAGTTCCATAGAGACGAGGGGGGCGGCCGATGGATTCTGGTTACTCGGATTCGCCGGCCCGAGTGCCTCCTCAATCGAGCGCACCAAGGCGGTGTTCTGCGACTGCAAAGCGGCCCGTTGGATCTGGTACGGAAGCTCGGTCGTCAGAAATGGTTCTCGCTGGTCGGGTGAGGCGGCGCGAGCGCGGTCGAGCAGTTCTTTCCAGGCTTGTTCTGCCAGTCCCCATTCGGCGGCGCCGGCCAGGATGGTCATTTGCAATCGGAGCTGCACGTCAGCCGCTTCGTGCATCCGCCGCAGATTGCGATGGTATTGGTTGTAAGCCAGACGCGCTTCGTCGAGTGACTTGAGCTTCAGCAGGTCCTTCAACTGCAGCCGCATCGAATCCAATCCGGCGCGGTCGGCTTCGGCCAGGCGTCGAGTGACTGCCGATACGGAAGGCGAGATGGCCCGGGCAAATCGGAGTGCCAGCTGAACGCGTTCCCAAGCCGGGGTGGCGTCTCCGAGCGACGCGTGGACCCGCGGTACCTCAGCAGCCGCAATGGCAGCTTGCCGCAAGTTGGCTGTATCGGGCAAGCTGTTGGCTTCGTAAATCGACTGCATCGTCCCCAAATCGAGTGATTCGGGAACGGCGAGTTCAGAAAGCTCCTTCTCGGCGGCTGTCAGCCAGGTTTTGGCCGCTACGGCCTTGTTCTGCCGCACATATCGACTGGCGATACGACTTTGGACCAGGACCCGGCCAGCCGGAGTGGCGACACTTGCGACAGCGGCTTGCAATTGCGGGTCGGTCGCAGCGGTCTGGTGTGTGAGGACGGCTTCCGCCCAGGCGGCGACCGCTTCGGCATGGGCTCGTGCTCCGGTCAGTTGACCAGCCCAGGCCAGTGACTGCGGCGAGAAGCCCCGAGCGGCCGTCACAATTGCGATTGCCGGACCGCGTGGGTCTGCCCAGCCACCCGTGACGACGAAGTCGTCCGCGTGACTTAGATCGAACTCGCGTGTCGCGAGGGCAATTTGCAACTCACTGGCGATTGGCAATGCGGCCGGTGTTCCCGTCGGAAACGCGGCTGCCTTTGCAGCCTGATCGAGTCGATCGACGGCAGCCAGCGCCGCCGCGAGGTTAATCGTCACGTCGAGCGACTCACGCCCGAACTTGGGCAACTCGGTGATCAGGGCCACGTCGAGTGTCGCTTCTGCAGCGGGTCGCTGTCCGCTGGCCAGCTGTTGCCAGGCGATTTCGACCAAGGGGCCGATCTGGTAGAAATCCAGCTTCGGGCCGACGACCTTCAGCTGTTCGAGTTGTTTTCGAGCTTCTGCGATGTTTCCACTGCGGGCATACGACAGGGCTGTCATTCGGCGGCAGATTGGTTTGCTGCGGTTCTGCGACGTCAACCGAGCGGTTTCCACCATGCGTTCCAGAACCCACTGTTGCATTCCACCGGGCGTCGTCGCGCCGGCGGCTGTGTTGGTCGTCTGTGCGGTGTTCGCAGTCAGCGGATCTTTGAGGGGATTGGAGGTTCCATCCGTTGGTTTGACGAGTGCGGCCTGACCTTTGTCCCGCTGGATGACGGCGGGAGCACTGATCTGGGCAGTGGGGTCGGGTGCGTAAAAACCGTAGTACAGGCCGCCGCCGACAGCCATCAGCAGAACGACCAGGCCACCCAGCGTGGCGGGT
>CALJUK010000444.1 GCA_937975745.1 uncultured Planctomycetaceae bacterium
TGGTCGGCGTCGTGAGAGTTAGGGAGCAACTGGTCGTTGTGTGGGTTACGATACGGCGAATCAGGCGATGTCGCCTCCGGAAATGAGACATCGTTGCCAGCGACCAGGTAAATCATGCCATCCGGGCCGAGCACGACTTGGTTGGGACCGTGTCCAAAACGGCTGCGATAATCCAGTTTTGCGAGCAATGTCGTCCGATCGAACGTTCCGTCACCGTTGGTATCCTGCAACCGATAGAAACCGTTGCTGTTGGTTGCCGAGACGTACAGACTGTTGTGGGCATACAAGACGCCACGGCAGTGCTTGAATGTGTTCTCAACTCGGTGAAATCCGCTGACCTGGGCCTGCTTGTCGAATGTCACTCGTGCGACTCCAACCGAATCGAGCCCCAAAATCAGCCGTCCCTTGTCGTCGAACGTCATGCTGATCCACGAATCTTCGTCGGGACCTGCCGAGCGGAGTAACTCGACCCGAAATCCAGGCTGGATGCCGATCGATCGAATCGGTGTCGCCTGCTGCTCCTTTTCCGGAGTGTCCGCCTGGGTCATAGCACACGACAGGCTGATCGCCAGCCATAGGGCAATTCGTAGGAACATGCGTCTCTCTCGCAAAGGTGGACTTCAAGTGTGGTCAGGTTGGATTCTTGGCGAGCGATAGGGGCTCATCTCGGCAGACCAGTTTAACGTGTTGAACGGGCCTCTCGCTACGGCCAGATGTCGAAGGTACGGTTCCTGCGATTTCCCAGTATCACATTGCAGACGGCAGACGCTATTCTGGTATCAGACAAAGCAACTTGCCGGCGTTGAACGTAGCGACGCCTGCTTGGGGAACGGACCAGGTGAACCAACGGCCGATGGGAGTGCAAACGTGAAGAATCTGCAATTGGATACATCGTCCGTCGAAGGGAGTGTTTCGCGACGATTGTTCCTGCAGGCGAGTTTTGGGGCAGCCATAGCGACGATGGGGGATGGAATGGCATTTTCGGAATCGAGGGAACAGGGCAAATCGAAAGACGAGCCCACTGGAGAACAACCCACTGGCAAACAACCGCGTCGCTACGTCTGCATCGATGCCGAGGGAACTCATCGCGAACTCGGTCGCCAGCACGGCGGACAGGCCGTCGAATACATCAAGACCCATCTCGACTACATGCAGGCCTCGATGAAGTTGAGCAAGGCCGACCTGGAACACCGGGCGATGCAGTTTCGGCCCCTCCTGAGCAAGCACTGTCCGCATCTGCTGGACGAGATTGCCGGTCTGGCCGAAGGTGCCCGCATTTCGCCGGCCGAAGCTCTGTCGGTGAATATCCGCGGTGCCCTCAGTCTGGCGGAGCCGCTGGCCGAAGGGAGCCAGCAGAACGTCAAAACATCCGACGGCGGGTGCACTGCTTTTGCGATCACTCGGGAGAAGTGTGCCGATGGGAACCTGCTCATCGGCCAGAACAGCGACATGCTGCCGGCAATGGTTGATATGGCATACGTTCTGCGTCTGCGGCCCACGGGAAAGCCGGCGATCATGACATGGACCTTCGGAGGAATGATCGGCTATCACGGTGTCAACAGTCGGGGTATCGCCCATTTCGCCAACGACCTGGGCGGAGGCCCGAAGGCACGCTTCGGCTTGCCACATTACCCGCTGAAGCGGCTCGCACTTGAATGCAGCGATCTGGACGAGGTGCTGGAGTTGTTTCGCACCTACCCGCTGGCTTCCAACGGCAACTATGTGTTGTGTGATGGGACAGGACGTATCCTGGATATCGAGGCCACGACCGACGGACCGGAGATTCTTTCGGATGAGAATCGAGGCTTCCTCGCACATGCAAACCACTTCCTCAGCACGCGATATGCAACGAAAGCGAACTGGGCTGTCTCGACGAAAGATTCGTTCGCCCGGCAGCAGCGGATCGAAGAATTAATCACAGACCGGCTGGGGAGTGTCACGCTCCAGGACATGCAGGCCAATCTGCGCAGTCGGGATCGCCATGTTGCCGGGATCTGTCGAGTCGGAAAAACCCCCGGTTCGACACCCGACTGGGAGAAGTCGGGCATCACCGTTGCCTCGATCATTGCGGAGCCGTTGCGGGGAAAACTTCACGTGGCAGCGGCCAACGATCCGGCCAATCCGTTCGTCGAATACACGTTCTAATCGGCACGATCGCGTGAGCCGGACCGGCTGCAAAGCGATTCGACCAGCAATCGACGGACGGGGGACTGATTGGCCGTGCCTCGTCTGGACAGGGGGGTTGAGGCATTGCGAGAATGCATTCCGTGGGATGCGATGCAACGTTGGTCCAGCGGAAACGAGTCAATGCCAGTCAGCGAGCCGATTGACACGGCCGACAACTCCAGCCAGCAAGCAACATCTGCCAGTCGGTGTGAGAGTCGACCGCTGTCGAGTGAACGCGTCCGCATTCCGCCCTTGCTGCGGGCAGTGCTTCTTCTGGCCGGGACTCTCGGGCTCTATTTTCTCATATTCACGCCGACTTAGAGGACGAGCGACGACGTCTTCATGGCGCTTACAGCGGCGGGGCGTTGGATCGCAACCAAGCCAGATCCCAGGTTGTTTTTCAGCCACTCCTGGATTGGCGAGGTTCTCGTTGCTCTGAATACGCTGGCGCCAGGGTGGAACTGGTATGGGTTTTATCTGGTTACGGTCCAATGCGTCGCTTTACTGGGAATCGCCTATGCCGTGCAGCTGCGAGAGAACGGTTGGTCCTCAGTGGTATTGTACGTTGTGTTCTTCGTTGGTTTCGGTATCGAGTTCCTGAACAAGTTGCAGTTCACATCTGCGTCGTATTTGTGCGGTGTCGCAGGCTTTGCAGTCATGACTGCAGCACTGGACGTCACTCGAACGCGGCAACTCGACTTCGGTGGTGAAGATACGACGTGCTCAACTCATTCGAGCAGTCGCTTGCTGGGGGCTCGTCTCCTTTTCGGCAGTGCCCTGCTGCTGCTCGCGTTTCTCATTCGTTGGATGTGTATTCCGCTCATCCTGTTGCTGTGTGCTCCCCTCGGTGTGGCCAGTTGGGCAAGACACCGCATGGACCGACAGAATCGGGAGCTTGCGGCCGTCATGAGTGTGATCCTGTTGGTAGCAGCGATGGCCTGGTGGTACGACTTGACAGACGCGGCGCGTGGGGCTGATTGGAATGCTGGACGACACCGGCAGTGGGTGATCACAGATTTTATCGACTACCGGAAGCTGCCATACGATGCTTCGACAAAAGTACTTTACGAACAGGTGGGTTGGAGTCGGGCGGACTACGAACTCGTGATGAATTACGCCGTTCCAAAAGAACCGAAGTTCGATTACTCGTCGTTGAAGTTCCTCAGCGACCATCACGTCCAGCACGTCGAGTGGCGGTTCTCGGTGCTGGCTGGCGCGTTCCTGGGCACCATCGCAATGATCGCAAGAACGCCCGTGTCGGGGTACTGTGTCGCCATTGCCGCGGTTCTGCTCGCGCTGCGAAGCTCACCGAAATTCGATCGGATGGCGGCCTGGCTGACGCTGCCTCTTGCGGCCGTCACTCTGCTCTCTTTATTGCTCTTTAAGAACCGCGTGCCGGAATGGGTGTTTCTCCCGGTTGCCGGGCACATGCTGTTCTCGGCAATTTTCGCAACAACTGGGGGCAGGAGCGGCCCGTCAAGATCGGAGACACGTTCAGGATCAGAGGGGACAGCGATAACCGGTTCCACCGGCAAGCCGCCCCTGGCACGTGCGGTCACCAGCCTCCTGTGGGGCCTCGTGGTCGTCGCCAGTCTCTGGCTGACACACCGGCAGTATCTGGAGAATCGCCAGGTTCTGCAGCGTCAGAAGAGATTCTCTGACGACTTGGCGGCGGTCGCGGCATTCCGACCAAAGCTGCTGGTCATTCACGGTTCGGTGCCATTTTCACTGTTGTCGGCGACACACCTGTCGCTGACAACGCAGAGCGTACCGTCGGCCTGTCTTGGCCCGAGCGACTTTTATCCGCCTGCTCAGGATGTGCTCCGCCAGAGTGGCATTAATGATCCACTTGCGGCAATGGCAACTGAAGGCGACATCCTCTTGCTCTCAGCCACAACGGGGATTCTCGAATCGTTGCACTCGAAATGGCGAGAGAGTCAGGGCATCGACTGTGTGTTTCAGATGGTTTACCGCGGGGACGAGTTTACGGCTTTTCGAGCCCAGGCAACGCGAACAGATCGTGCAGACAATCTCCGCAACGAAGCGGGTCAACGGGCCGATGCAGAGGAGTAGAGTCTCTCAGAATTCGGTCCGAACTGTTTCAGTAGGATGACGGGGGCGTGTACAAGATTCTGAACAGGCAATCCGGTGGGTAGCGCTGCAGCACGTGCTTTGTGAGCTGCTTGAACGGTTTCGGGCACCCTGTGTTCGGTACCTGCCGTACTAAGGTGACCGGCGCAACAATTGCAGTCCAAAGTGGAACGGACAGGATTCGTTCCGATGAGGATATTCGGAGATCTTCCGGCGGCTCGCCGAGATTTCGCCCACACTGACTGCCGTTGGATATTCGCGAAACGGGCACGGACGTCTGTCGCCGAAGTGTGATTAACACTTCTAAGATCGATTGATGCCATGACTTCTCCGATTCCGTTCAACAAGCCGTTCATCGCCGGCAAGGAACTGTTCTACGTTGCGCAAGCTGTCACCAACGGGAACATCGCTGGGGACGGCGATTTTACGCAGGCCTGTAGCCAGCTGCTGCAGGAGAGATTGGGCATCGGAAAGGTGCTACTGACGCCGTCATGCACGGCTGCCCTCGAGATGGCTGCCATGTTGTGTGACCTGCAGCCGGGCGACGAGGTGATTCTTCCGTCGTACACGTTCGTGTCGACAGCTTCCGCGGTGGTAAGGTTGGGCGCACAACCTGTGTTCGTCGATATCCGGCCTGACACTCTTAATATTGATGATGCCTTGATTGAAGAGGCCATTACCCCGCGAACCAAGGCGATCATGCCGGTGCACTATGCTGGCCATGCTTGCGAGATGGATCGCATTCTTGACATTGCCGGCTGCTACGAACTGCGAGTGATCGAGGACGCGGCACAGGGCGTCAACGCCTTTTACAACGGCAAGGCCTTGGGGTCATTGGGAGACCTTGGCTGTTACAGCTTCCACGAGACCAAGAACTACATTTGTGGCGAAGGGGGGGCGCTCTGTCTCAACGATCCCGAGCTGGTCGAACGCGCCGAAATTATTCGTGATAAGGGAACCAACCGCCAGAAGTTCTTTCGGGGCGATGTCGACAAATACACCTGGGTTGAGTTGGGGTCCTCCTATGTCCCCAGCGAACTCTGCTCTGCGTTTCTCTTCGCGCAACTCGAACTTCTGGATGCCATCCGAGAGCGGCGGAGGACATTGTATTGTCAGTATCTGACGCATCTGGCACCGCTTGAGGCGGAAGGATTACTTCGACTGCCTGCCGCCCGCGAAGAGAGCGATTCGAACTTTCACATGTTCTACGTCATACTACCGACGGCAGACTTGCGGGACGGATTGCTGAAGATGTTGCGAAAGGCAGGCATCCATGCCGTCTTCCACTATGTCCCACTCCATTCGTCTCCGATGGGGCGGAAATTGAACGCGCACCGCCCGCTGCCGGTCACTGAGGATCTCAGCACGCGTCTGTTACGGCTACCGTTCTTCTACGGAATGACTGTTGAGGAACAAACGCGCGTTGTCCAACATGTTGCGCAGTTTTGTCGTTCTGAGTGCGTCGCACAACGGGCGAAGGCGGCTCGCAGTGCGGCTGCTGGCGTGTCGGAAAGTGAATGAGGAGAGCCACATGTCGACCAGCTCTTCCGCGACTGCCAAAGCCAGTGATCAGCCGACCGGACTACCGATCAAGACTTCGAACAGGTCGGTCAGCATTGTCATTCCGGTGTACCGATCGTCAGTCATCCTTCCGGAGCTGATTGACCGTCTGCTGCGCGTCATGGAAACACGCTCGTGCCCCTTCGAAGTCATTCTCGTCGACGACGCCAGTCCGGATGACAGCTGGCAGACACTTCAGGAGTTGAAACAGCGCCACCCCCAGGCATTGAAGATTGTTCGGCTCGCCCGCAACGTGGGACAGCATGGTGCCCTGTTGTGCGGATTAGGAATCGCACGGTACGACGTCATTGTGACGATGGACGACGACCTGCAGCACCTCCCGGAAGACGTTCCGCGACTTCTCAATCGGACTGAGGAAGGTTTCGATCTCGTCATTGCGGCTTACGATGAAAAGCAGCATGCGGCCCTGCGAAACAGAGCAGGAGGCATGGTCGACGGACTCTTGCGCTGCCTGTTTCGCTTGCCGGGCGACTTTCAATTGACCAGTTTCAGGGCAGTCGACCGGATCGTTGTGCGCGAGGCGAGTCACATGGGAGGAGTCTATCCGTACGTGACGGCAATGCTGTTGACGCACGCCTCTAGACCAACCAACGTCGCCGTGACGCACAATGCGCGGAAATGTGGAGAGTCCAACTATACCTGGCGGCGAAGCTTCTCGCTGGCGGCTAACCTCATATTCAGCTATTCGAATCTGCCTCTGTACGCAGTCGCTGGATTGTGCGTCGTCGCCTTCTTGTTCGCGGTTGCCTATGGGCTGTACGTGCTGATTCAGGCGTTGGCCTCTCAGGTAGGTGTCCCCGGTTGGGCCAGTACGATTGTCGTCCTGTCCTTTCTCAACGCACTGATTTTGGCGTCGCTGGTCATCTTTGGGGTCTATCTTTCGAGGCTGAATGCCCAAGTGTCCCGAAGTCGTGTCCCCTACTCGGTGCGAGAGATCAATGACTAGGTCTCTTCTCGTGCTGGGAGCTGCGACGTATCAGCTTGACGCGATCCGATTGGCTCGGACCATTGGCTTGCGCGTGTTGACGGCTGACAATGTTCCAACAAATCCGGGTCACCGTGAGGCGGATGCGGCATTCGATGTGAGTACCGTCGACGTTGACGGCATTCTTGAACTGGCCCGTCGAGAACATGTATCTGGGATCATTGCGCCGGCAACTGACGTGGCAGTTCCAACTGTGGCGAGTGTCTGTCGGCAGCTCGCTTTGCCTGGTCCGCCTGTTGATGTTGTCCAGTGCATTTGCAGCAAGATTGCTTTTCGCGGATGGCAACGCGACCTGCACTTTCCCCATCCACGATGGCAGGTGTGCCAAGCCGATAGAATCGAGGACGTGGCGCGTGCGTGGGGGCTTGAGGGCAGTTTGCCAGCGGTGCTGAAGCCGAATTGCTCGTCGGGCAGCAAGGGAGTCTTCAAAGTGTCTCGCTCAGAAGAGATTCAGGAGAGACATCAGGAGTCTGCGGCATACAGCCTCGATAGGCAGGTGCTGCTGGAACAGTTTCTGCCGGGACATCAGGGGACAGCGGAAGGATGGTTGACTGACGGTCGTCTCGCCTTGTGTGTCTTGACAGATCGGCTCATCGCATTACCGCAGTCGCTCGGAACAATCGGACATCGCGTCCCGACCAGTTTGAGCGGTTCAGAACAGACGACCGTGCTCACCGAGTTGAAACGACTCTTTGAACGACTGGGTCTGACAGACGGACCGTTTGATGTTGACTACATTGTGTCCGACGGCGTGCCTGTCGTTCTGGAGGTCGCCGCTCGCGTGGGGGGGAACTTCGTCACGCGGTTGGTCCGTTCCGCTGCGGGTGTCGATCTCACCGAGGCAGCCATCCGGTTTGCCGTTGGGGAAACGGTCGTCGTGTCGACGCCGGGCCGCAGGCGCGCCACTGCAATAGAGATGCTCGGGGCGGCAACTGGCGCAAGGACGGCCTAACGGGAAGCGGAATTGAAACGACTGAGATCGGAGCCCTGGCTGGATTGGCTGGAA
>CALJUK010000445.1 GCA_937975745.1 uncultured Planctomycetaceae bacterium
AGAAGGACTGCTGATGGAACCGTTCGGCATGCCGGGTATTCAGTTTCTCGGCGACGACTGGACTGCCTATGTGGGTCGTTACCGACCAACCCGGGAAGCGACGGGTGATGAGGCGAATCGCGTCATGGAATTCGCTCGTCTGATCAACCAGGGAACAGACGAAGAATTCGAGGAGCGCATCGAGTCTTTCGTGGACGTTGATGCGTTTCTTCGATTCTTGTCGTCCAACGCTCTGAACTCTAATGTTGATAGTTTCTTCGCTCTCGGACATAACTACTACTTGTACCTCGAGCCCGATTCGGCGCGCTTCCACTTCATCCCGGTTTCGCTCGAGTTCTCGTTTGCGAATTTTCTGCTCATGGGGACGCCGGACCAGTTGATGAATCTGAGCCTGGAGAAACCGTACCCCGGGGAAAACAGGTTGCCCGACCGTCTCCTCGCAATCGAACGGTTCGATCAGAAGTACACAACCCTGCTTGAGGAACTGACATCAACCGTGTTCACGGCGGAGCGTCTGCGCTCGCTCGCGGAGGCAGCCCGACAGGCGACGCGAGAGATCCGCGAGAGCGAGGTAGAGGCTGTCGCAGCGCGGGAGGAACCGCCCCTCGGTTTCGGGGGCCCTGCTGCCGGACCCCAACCGCCGAGTCTCGCCGACTTCGCGATCGCCCGAACCGAGGCAGTGGCGGAACAACTGGCCGGGACGAGATCCGGCGACGTGCCGGAACCACTGAATTTCGGCCAGCCACCGGCAGGCGGAATCGGGCGTCGACGGAACGAGAACACCGGTCCGATTGACGAAGCGACTTTTCGCGAAAGCGTTCAAGTACCACCCGAATTCGAGGCGACGCTCTTCGCTTCATCACCCGACGTCAACTACCCGGTCGCGATCGCGGCCGCCCCGGGCGGCGACGTCTACGTGGCCATCGACGAGCAAGGCTCGCTGGGGCGGACCCCCGGTGGCGGGAGGATCGTTCGTTGTCGCGACGTCGATGACGACGGCAAAGCGGATGACATCACGGTCTACGCCAGAGTCGATCATCCCCGTGGGGTCTGTTACCGGAACGGCTCCGTGTGGGTGATGCACCCGCCGACCCTGTCCGTGTTCCG
Source organism: uncultured Planctomycetaceae bacterium (assembly GCA_937975745.1). Lineage (GTDB taxonomy): Bacteria > Planctomycetota > Planctomycetia > Planctomycetales > Planctomycetaceae > CALJUK01. The sequence continues at coordinate 1,108 of CALJUK010000445.1, forward strand.
TGACGATGACGGTGATGGTATCGCGGACACTCACGACATCCTGGTGACCGGACTGACCACCGAACAGATCGAAGTCCGCGGCGGTGATCACACCACAAACTGTGTCCGGATGGGCGTCGACGGCTGGCTGTACATCGGCGTCGGAGACTATGGCATTCTCGAAGCGGAAGGGAAAGAGGGCCGGACGGTCACCCTCAGAGGCGGCGGAGTCGTTCGCGTGCGTCCCGACGGCACGGAACTCGAGATCTACTGCACCGGGCTGCGCAACCCGTTCGATCTTGCCATCGATCCATTTCTCAATCTCTTTACGCGCGACAACACAAACGATGGCGCAGGCTGGGACACGCGCGTCAGTCACCTGATCCAGACCGCGGAATACGGGTACGCCCGGCTGTTCGCGAACTTCACCGACGAAATCATGCCCACTCTCGGCACGTTCGGCGGAGGGGGCGGTACGGGAGGCCTGTTTGTGCAGGACCCGTCATGGCCCGACTCCTACCGCGACACGCTCTACACGGGCGACTGGGGGCGCAGCGAGGTCTACCGACACAGGCTCACCCCGAATCGTTCCTCGTTCGATCTCGAACAGGACGTCTTCATGTCGATTCCGCGCGCCACCGGAATGGACATCGACGCCAGTGGTCGGTTGTACGTGGCTAGCTGGTGGGGAGGAGAGGCGGCCGTCCACGTCGGACCACACGTCGGATTCGTCACGCGAGTCGTCCCGGCTGAGCTTGAACCGCAGACCTTCCCCAACCTCAAACAGGCATCGATACAGCAGTTGATCGAACTTCTAGCCGCACCTCAATCGGTCACACGACTACACGCGCAGGGCGAAATACTCACCCGTGGACCGGATCCTGCAACGGCAGAAGCGCTGTTTGAGCTGGCATCCAATCCGGAGACTCCGACGGAGGGTCGTGTTGCCGCAATCTTCACGCTGAAGCAACTCACCGGCGAGGATTCACATCCCCGGTTGCTGCAACTCGCTGAGGACCGAGTGGTGCGGGAATTCGCCCTGCGCGCCCTGACTGATCGATCGACAGAGCTGCACAATCTAGAGGCCGCGCCGTTTGTCGCGGCCCTGGACGACGAGTCGCCGCGCGTCCGCGCGCAAGCGCTGATCAGCCTGGGCCGCTTGAATGATCCCGAGGCCGCAGCACACATCATCCCGCTGACATCGCGATTGAGCGACACCGAAGCCTCCCGGCAAAGACCGCATCAGAACGAACCAGACCCGAGCCGCGTCGTCCCGCATCTGGCCGTGAAGTCTCTTGTGACGCTCGATGCAATCGAGCCATGCCTCGAAGCACTCGACGGTCCGTATTGGCGGGGCGCGCTGTGGGCGATGCGATACATGCACAGCAAGGGCGCGGTGGAAGGTCTGATCAAGGAGTTGTCGCAGGCTCGCTCAAACGAGCTGCGTCGAGAGATTCTGGTGACCTTGATTCGTCTGTACCACCAGGAGGCGGAGTACGACGGCTCCTGGTGGGGGATTCGCCCGGACACCACTGGGCCGTACTACGACCGAGTCAAATGGGATATGAGCGATCGCATCGAGTCAGTGCTGACTGTGGCCGTCCTCGATTCCGATGCAGATACGGCTGGATTCCTGAAGAATGAACTGCAGCGGCACCAGGTCGCCCTTCCCGGCGTTCCTGTTACTGCGGATGCAGTTGCGGATCACAGCGACGATCCGATCGTGATTCCGAAGGCCGATCCGGACGATCCGAACCAGATCGGCAACCTTGCCTTCGAAGAAGTACGAAAGCAGACTCTCGCACAAAGTGGAGACGCGGTTCGCGGCGAGAAACTCTTTCAATCGCAGTCCTGCATCGCCTGTCACACCACCGCCGACGGCCAGACTCCAAAGGGACCGCACCTCGTCAACATCGGCCAGCGATACAAGCCCGATGAATTGATCGAGTCGATCCTCAGGCCCGGCAAGAAGCTCGCTCAGGGATACGAGATGTACTCCTTCAGCATGGACGATGGCCGGGTCTTCTCCGGCTTCATCGTCAGCAAACGGGCCAACGCCACCATCATCCGCGAAACTAACGGCGTACAACGCGAGCTTCCTCGCCCCGAGATCGAGGCCCGTGTGATGCAGAAGGTCTCTGCCATGCCAGACAAGCTCGTCGACAACCTGACCCCAATCCAGCTCGCCGATCTCGTTGCGTATCTGAAGTCCCTGGAATGAGGCGGGCCGCCGCCGGCGATCAGGAGAATTGCGAGAGCAGCGAATCATCGGTGGCAAGAGACACATCCTTCAGGCCACCCGTTAAGCGATCCCTTGCGGCGTCCCGGATATTGCGAGTCATTTCGATTCGGCTCGTGCCAAGTCGACACTCGCTGTGTGTTCAGTACGACACACGCAGGAATTCCCAACGCGCGTCGGTGATCGCGACCGGGCGCAGCTCGGAAATCGCGCAACCCGCATCGGGGAAATACACCGCTGAAGTTTTTGACTGCGCGAAACCTGCTCCGGTCCGACACGCCGGAGCAGTTTTGTGCGCATTCGGGGATTGCGGTGAACGAGCTCAGAACGC
>CALJUK010000446.1 GCA_937975745.1 uncultured Planctomycetaceae bacterium
CGGCAATAGCCACCGCGTTCCGTTCCCCGCCGTAAGCATTACCGACCTGACAGTCAATCTCACGAAGGATGCCACGGCCGAGGCAATCAACGCCGCTATGAAGGCCGCAGCCGCTGGACCGCTGAAGGGTGTGATGCAGTACACCGAAGATCCGATCGTTTCATCGGACATCGTCGGCAACACCCACAGTTGCATCTTCGACGCCAGTTGGACAACCGTCATCGGCGATAAGATGGTCAAGGTCCTGGGCTGGTACGACAACGAAATGGGTTACTCCAACCGGACAGCCGACCTGATCGCGCAAATGGCGAGTCTGTAACGCCCCATCGCCCGCATTGGGTGACTTTTCACACCGCGGGTCGCTGGGGCCGACTTGAAACGGCCTCGGCGACCCGTTTTCTTAAGTGTGACCTGCTCGGCTGTCCTTCTGACCCGAACGGTTGGTTCCCCGGACAGCCGGCCGAGGAAACGTGAGATAGACCGAAACACACGACCACTACACGGCATTCCCAACTTCCTGCGCGTGATTTCCCTATGTTGTTCTGGGAAAAAGTTTTCGGATCGATTGTCTATGCCGGCCGAGATGAGTTTCAGTCGTTCGGAAACGGGTGGAACCGCACTTTCGGCTGGACGGCGTGTCGAGCAACCGACACAATGGACATGCATGGCATTCGGCCGGTAAGTGACCGGCGGAAGCCTAATCCGAAACAACAGCCGTCTTAGCAAAGGCATCCGCCGCGCATCGGTCGGCAATCGGGTCTGTCCCCCGTACATTTTGCGAGTCTGCAAACGGCCTGCTCTGACCACTTGGGCTTCGATTGGTCACACCCTACACGCATCCAGAGGATGAATTTCCAACAGGCTCACGGCGCGTTTGCGTCGCGGCCTTGGTACAAGACGGAGTCGTACGAGGCGATTCTGAGTTATTGAAATCCCAGCTGGCTGGAGTCACCTCCCCGAGTCATTGAGCGCGCACGGTGGTCTTGTCACCGGATACAGCTCGCCTCCCCCACCAACGTGACCGACCTGATGCCGGGACCGAACGGACTGAGTTTGACGAAATGAAACGGACAACCGTACTCGAAAAGCTACGCAGCGCACGGCCGGTCATTGCCCCGTCATTGCTGAAGTGCGACTTTGGCAATCTCCACCGCGAAGTGGCCTTATTGGAAGCGGCCGGGAGTTGCTTGCTGCACCTGGACGTGATGGACGGTCACTTCGTACCGAACCTCTCGTACGGCCCCCCCGTCATCGAGTCGCTCCGGAAGCTGACCGATCAGATCTTCGACGCACATCTAATGATTTCGGATCCGGCTCGCTACCTGGACGACTACGTGTCCGCTGGCTGCGACCTGATTACCTTTCATGTGGAAGCGGTCGACGATCCGCGGCCCATTCTGCGGCGGATTCGCGATGCGGACTTGGTGGCCGGACTGGCCCTTAACCCTCGCACACCCCTCGACCAGGTCACCCCGTACCTGGATGATTGCGATCTGGTCCTAGTCATGAGTGTCGAGCCGGGCTTCGGCGGGCAACAATTTGATCCCGCGGCACTGCAAAAGCTGTACGCGCTGCGGCAAACCGCAGGGGCCGATACACTTCTCTCTGTCGATGGGGGAATCAATCTCGATACAATTGGAGAGACCGCCGCCGCGGGGGCGGAACTGTTTGTTGTCGGCAGTTCGATCTTCGACACAAGTGACTATGAAATCGCCATTACCAATTTGGCCGACGGGGCCAGTGGCCAGATGGCATCCCAGTCCTCGGAGCAATAGAAACGCATGGCGACGGTCGTTTTGATCCGTCCTGGTTGTACCGACTTCGATGAGCAGCAGCGGATCCAGGGTTCCCTGGACCTGCCGTTGAACAGTCGGGGCCGCGCGCAGGTTGCCAACCTGGTGGAGCAACTTCGCGAAGTCGAACTCGATGCAATTTACACATCTTCCGGGCAGCCGGCTCAAAGCACCGCCGAGGCCCTTGCAAACGAACTGGATCTGGATCTGCGGGAAACCGAGGGACTCTGCAATATCAACCAGGGATTGTGGCAGGGCCTGAAGATCGAAGACATCCGCCGCAAGTACCCGCGGATTATCAAGCAATGGGAAGATTCACCTCAGACGGTTTGCCCCCCGGACGGGGAAACCCTCTCGGAAGCCACCGCACGCCGTCGCAAGACGTTGCAGAAACCACTTAAAAAGAAACTCTCTTTCGCGGTTGTCGCTGCCGAGCCATTGGCAACCGTCGTGCGTTATGTCGTGACCGGTCACCTCCCCGACCGGGCGAGCCCCATCTGCGGGGGACAGACAACATCGACGGTGCCAATTGAGTTTCTGGAAAGCGACTCGGGCCTAGTCACCACAACTCCCCCCTCGGGAGGAGGCAACAAATGAGTACAACCCCCAAACAGGGGACGGATGCCTGGACGGATCAATCGAAGCCGCGAAAGCGGGGCGTGCCAGAAGGCCTGTGGCTGCGGTGCGACTCCTGCAATGCGACAGTCTTCCGAAAGCAGGTGGAAAACGCATTGGGCGTCTGTCCGGAATGCGACCACCATTTCTACGTCTCGGCACACGAGCGAATCCGGCAGCTGCTCGATCAGGAAAGTTTTGAGGAGTGGTTCGCCAACCTCGCTCCCTGCGATCCGCTCACCTTTGTCGACAAAAGGCCCTATGCCGACCGCCTGGTGGAAGAGCAGAAGAAGACAGGCCTCCGCGAAGCGTGTGTCACAGGTCGGGGCTACATGCGCGGTCGTCCGCTCGTTCTGGCCGTCACGGACTCGGCGTTTATCATGGGGAGTATGGGCTCGGTTGTCGGCGAAAAATTGACCCGTGCCGTCGAACAGGCCACAGAGAAGAAACTGCCTCTGGTCATTGTCAGCGGTTCTGGCGGCGGTGCTCGAATGCACGAAGGAATTCTGTCGCTGATGCAGATGGGCAAAGTTTCTGCTGCACTCGGACGCTTTCACGAAGCCGGTGGACTCTTCATTTCGGTCCTCACCAACCCAACAATGGGCGGGGTCGCCGCGAGCTTCGCCTCGCTGGGCGATATTACCATCGCCGAGCCGAAAGCGCTGATTGGTTTTGCCGGTCCACGAGTCGTCATGTCGACGGTGAAAGTGCAACTTCCGGACGACTTCCAAACGAGTGAATTCCTGCTCGAACACGGTTTCGTCGACCGGATTGTTCACCGCAAGCAACTTCGAAGTGAAATCGCCCGCATCATCGACTACTGCAGCAGCTAATTCGCAAGAGCCGGACATGTCCTCCATGGAGCCTCGGAGTCGCAGTCTGGCGGCTTCCATGGCCATCTGCCCCCAGCCGGTCCGTCAATGTAGGACGACTTCGACGAACACAATTTCTACGAATAGGGTCACCAACGAGCTCGATGTCCGAGGCCTCCTGCGAGGCCTTCGCCTGCGGTAAGTCGTGAGATTGAGTCCACGACTGGAACCAGTTTTAAAACCGGTTGATGGCGAGTCTTCGGCCAGCATTCACAGGACGAAGACGAAGCACACAGAGGTTTTGGAACCGCTTCTAGAGTGAGACTTTGCCTCCACGTGACATGGACCGCTGCACGACGGCTCTGTCACGATGTGTATCTGCGACACGAAAGACGCGTCTCCGGATTACGAGCCAGATGAAATTCCTCCAGAAACTCTTCACCCGAAAGCCCAAGGTCGAACTGGTCGATATTCAGAAACGGTTCGATCTTATCGGTCGGGTCGGGCAGGGGAGTATGTCGAAAGTCTGGCGGGCTCGCGATCTGCAGACCGGTCGGAACGTCGCGCTGAAAGTTCTCGACAAGGTTAAGACACTGCGGCTGGAGTCGCGTTTCAGCGGGCTCAACAAGCCGACCGAAGGTGAAATCGCGTTTCACCTCAAACACCCTCACATCGTCGAGACCTACGAGTACGGGGTTACCACCAACCAGGAACAATTCCTGGTCATGGAGTTCGTCGAGGGCGTTTCACTCAGTTTCCTCATCGAGATGCAGAACCAGCTGCTCAAGGCCAATCGACTTCGATTCATGATCGAACTGGGAAAGGCCATCGAGTATTTCCACCGGGCCAACTGGATCCACCGAGACATCTGCCCCCGCAATGTGCTCGTGAGTCAGGAAGATTCGATCAAGCTGATCGACTTTGGACTGGTCGTCCCCAACACGCCTGATTTCCGGCGCCCCGGCAATCGAACGGGAACAGCCAACTACATGGCCCCGGAACTGATCAAACGGCAGAAAACTGACCAGCGAATCGACATATTCTCGTATTCGCTCACTTGCTACGAAATGTTGACCAAATCGCTTCCTTGGGACGCTGGGGAAACACTCGATGCTGTGCTACAACACATCAACTCACCGCCCAAAGATATTCGGTTGTCTGTTCCCAAGCTGGATGAACAGCTGGCCGAGACCATCATGCGAGGGCTGGCAATGCATCCTGACGACCGCTGGTCCACCATGGGCGAGATCTTGACCGTGCTGCGAACCGAGCAGACACGCGTGCAGTCGGCCCGACAGTCGTAAATGGCGGTGGAGGCGCAATGATCACCTGGGCGTAACGGCGATGTCGTTGAACTCGCCACCAGTCGGTCTCGGGTCATCCAATCGAATTGGGTGTTCGCGAGCCCGGCCGCACCGAACCACCCGGTGTCGTGATGAGACGGCCGGTGACTGTCAGGGAGCCGTTCGGTCGTCGCCACTCCACAAGGATCGCTGAAAGTCGTTGAATGTCCACGCCGCAGGATGCATTGGCCCAACTCAACCCTCCCCAACGCGAAGCAGTCACCACGCTGCGCGGCCCAATCCTCGTTCTGGCCGGTGCCGGTACGGGCAAGACACGCGTCATTACTTACCGCCTTGCGGAATTAATCCGCAGCGGCATTCGTCCCGATCGGATACTGTCCGTCGCGTTCACGAACAAAGCATCACGTGAAATGCGACAGCGGACAGCCGACCTGCTGGGCCGCCGACTTCCTGCCAAACCGTTGATTTCGACATTCCACGCACTGTGCGTGCGAATTTTGCGGCGCGAAATCGCTCTGCTCGGCTATCCGACGACGTTCGCAATCTACGACCGGGGAGACCAGGAATCGGTTGCGCGAACCGCCCTGCGGGACATTCGCGTCAGCGAAAAATCGATGACGCCTGGCGACCTGCTCGCCCGGATTAGCCGTTGGAAAACGGCCGCCGTCCTCCCGGAACACGCCGCGGACCACGTCGAGAACGACCTGGATTTTCTCGCGTCGGTCGCCTACCGCAAGTATCAAAGTCGTCTGCGAGCCACCGGAGCCCTCGATTTCGACGATCTCCTGCTGCTCACGATGCAACTCTTTTACGAGCAGCCCGCGGCCCTCGAACGCCAACAGCAATTGTTCGACCATGTCCAAATCGACGAGTACCAGGACACCAACGGGATTCAGTTCCAGCTCATTGAAGCACTCGTGCGGCCACATCGGAACTTGCTGGTCGTTGGCGATGATGACCAGTCGATTTACGGCTGGCGTGGTGCGGAAGTGACACACATCCTGAATTTCCAGCATCACTTTCCCGAAGCCAAGGTTGTCCGGCTGGAAGACAACTACCGCTGCACAGACCGAATTCTGGCAGTCGCCAATCAGTTGGTCCAATACAACCAGGGCCGCCACGAGAAGACCCTCCGGGCACACAAACAGGCGACATCCAACGTCCGCATGCTCGAATTCCCCGACGAACTCTCCGAAGCGGAGTCGATCGTCGGCGAAATCCGCCAGCTTCACGAACAGGGAGGTGTGCCGGCCAGAAAATTCGCCCTCCTTTTTCGAACAAACGAGCAGCCGCGACTGTTCGAAACCGAACTCCGACGGGCCAGCTTGAAATACACACTCATTGGCACCCAGTCGTTCTTTGACCGCCGTGAAATCCGCGACCTGTTGGCCTATCTGCGAGCAATCAGTAATCCCCAGGACGAACATTCGTTGCTGCGGATTATCAACACACCGTCGCGCGGCATTGGCGATTCAACAGTGCAAAAGCTACTGGAGCGGGCCGTCAAACAAGGTCGGCCTTTGCAGCACGTCGTCAACGAAGCGGCCGACGACGGTCTGATCACGCGGCGCGCGGAAGCGGCAATCAACAGTTTTTACGAATTGCTGCAAAAGTATCGTGACCGATTGCAAGCCGATCCGAAAAACATGGCCCACACAGTCCGCAAACTGATCGAGGAAATCTATTACGAATCGGAAATCTGCAAACAATACAAGGCGCCCGATCAGCAACTGGCTCGATCGGCCATGCTGGAACAGTTCGTCGATTCTGTCCAGGAGTATGTTGACCGGACAACGTCCCCCACGACAACCGATTTCCTCGATGAGACGGCACTCGAAGGACCGGCAGGAACCTCCGAGAAGGACGACAAACTGGCCGATGACGCCATCAAGCTCATGACAATTCACTCCGCGAAGGGGCTGGAGTTTCCCCGCGTCTATCTAGTCGGTCTGGAGGACGGACTCCTCCCGCACCAGCGGTCCATTGACGCCGATTCGACGGACTCGATTGCGGAAGAACGCCGCTTGGCCTACGTTGCCATCACCCGTGCCGAAGACCACCTGACGGTCAGCCGCGCGGCAACCCGCATGAAGTGGGGTAAGCGAAGGGCCACGAAGGCGTCACGCTTCCTGTATGAAATGTTTGACGATTATGTGCCCGATCCGGATCTGGTCGAGCAGGCGATGCAAAACGAAATGCAGACGATCATCGGCCGTCGCCGGTAGTCCACTTCGCCCACCTGGCGGAATGGGCAAGACGTCGTCAACGAATTCTGACAAGTGAGTGCTCAGGCCGTGGACATGTTGACCCTGGGAATTGAGACTTCGGAACGCCGCGTCAGTATCTCACTATTTTCCGACGAGACGATGCTGGCCGAACGCTCGCTGTCTCACTCGGGGCGGCGTCACGCGCAGTCGCTGGTCGCCGAAGTCGACCGTCTGTTTCGAGACTATTCGCACCGGCCGAGCGACGTCGGACTCGTCGCCGTCAGTTGCGGACCGGGCAGCTTTACGGGGCTACGGATCGGACTCACGTGCGCCAAGACGCTGGCTTACGCGGCCCGCGCGTCACTCGTACCGATTGAAACATTTGCTGCGATTGTCGCAAACACACGGGTGACCTCGACGACTCCGCTGACAGTCATCGCGGACGCCCAACGGGGCGAGTTCTTCGTACAACAGTTTCGTCCGCCCCAATCGTGCCTGGTGAATGCAACCACCGCATGGAAGGCCGTTGGAACGATTGAGATTGTCCGGCCTGACGTTTTGCAGACGGCCTTTGCCGATTCGGTCTTCACGGGCCCGGGACTTGAACGACTTCCAGATCCAGTCCTGAGACAAGTGCGGACCACGGCGCCTGGAGAACGGTTCCCGACGGCCCGCATGGTCGCGCGGTTGGGTCTCGAAAGGGCTGCTACTGATCAGATCACCCCCAACCAGCTCGACGAACTGGCATTGCTGGAGCCTCTCTACATCCGACGCAGCGCCGCCGAAGACCAGTGGGAGGCTCGCGGGCGGACGTGACCACCCGGAGAGCCACTGCTTTACCCCAAGGGAGTCTTGTCGCTATAATCCGACAGCGTTTTCCGACTCTCAGCCGAGCAAGACTCCAACTTGCCGCTGCAGTATACGAACCCATTTTCGCGGGAATATCGTTTTCGCCAACTTGGCCGCATAACGTGGGATACGCCGACGTTCGCTGGCGAAGTTTCACCACGACCCGACGTTCGTTTGCGTTCGTTACAGTGACCAGGCCAGGACAACCTCGCCATTTGCAATTCAGCTACAGGAAGGAATTGCCATGCCCCTCTACGAAATTGAAACAAATGCCCACATTATGGTGGGCTGGGCCGACACCCAGGACAATGCCGAAAGCCTGGCCAAAGAGTACTATCCCGACGAAGACATTCTCCGCGTCACCAAGCGGCCTCGGGACATCTGGGTGATCTCGAAGCGGTTGCTCGGGCTGGAAGGCAAGACGGAACCATGCGACACAGCCCGCGACTGTCTCGCCCGGGCACATGGTGACAAGCTGCACGCCATCCGGCTGTACATGCTTGACACGGGCGTCGATCTGCACGAAGCGCAACGCGCCATCGAGACGAACATGTCGCTCGGGTGGTAAATAACCCGGACGGCGAAATACAAGAACCGTCCGGTGACCGTCCGACCTGTCAGCAAGGTCGCCGGCCACCTGGCTTGCGATTCAGAGAGTTTTGCGCATCATCAACGGCCAAGAAGTCGCTCGGCGATTTCGTCGCGTGTTAACGATTCTGAAATCAACTCCAGCCGGCGAGGCTGTACGACGGCCAACCGCCGGAGTGCCGCCTGTTCCCAGGCGGGAACGCCTTTCCAACCAGCAACGGTTGCTCGGTCCGGAAGAGAGATGGCAGCCAGACCTCCAAGGCCACCGTACTTCAAAGCGCCTGGCAGGTAGTTGGGGTCATCGATCGATGTTATCCCGCTGAAGCCGAATCCCTCGACATCGACAATCAGTCGACCGATCGGCAAATCACCGCGTGTGGCGTTCGCCAGTAACACCCACGGTCCGGCTCCGTTGGTGCCGACCAGGTGTACCGACTGGACGCCATCGCGCCGGAATGTGGCGGCTACAGTTTCGAGAATGTCCCGAACTCGCTGCGCGAACAGGGGTCGGTTATAGCCGAACGTGTAGCCCGAGTAGCTGTCATTCTTCACCACGCGCTGCACTTGCAGTGGCTGGCCACCGGGGGTCGTCTCGCCGGTTCCCAACACGTCGACTGATACGACGGTCATCCCGCGACCAATCAACTTCCGAATCTCGGGCCGGGGCCGACCGTTGGACTCGAACAGATGAGACTTGCCCGCTCCGTCAATCCACACGACAACCGACCCATCCGCTGCGAAAGGCATGATCGCCAGGTACGGGACGCGTGTGCCCCGTTGTTTGGATTCGGCGAGCCCCTTGAGCACAACGGACGCTCCCTGTGGTACGAACTCGTCCTTCGACTGAACGTCCAAAGCGGGTTCTCGCTCCCCGAGCAGCACCATGGCCGCCGGTTCGACGACATCGCGGTATTTCGCCCAACCGTCAGGTTGTTCGAGGTTCCGTAACAGATCTTTGAACTGGTCGATCTCGATCTTCGTCATCTCAGACCGCAGTTCGTCGACTCCGGCGAAGTCCTTTGGCATCGGGTGGGATTCGTCAAAGACTGTCATTTCAGCAACCGTCAGCGGCGTAAAAGGCCGCTCGGTCACTGGCGTGTCGGCCGGCAGATGGAGGTGTTGCTTCAGCCAGCGGTACATCATCTCCCGTGCAACCGAGTTGTAGTTGTGGGGGAACTGCGGGTAGGCCTTCGCCTCGACGTTCTCGGACTCTCCGTAGAGACCATAGATCTGTTTGAGTTCCGGAAGACCACGTGTTTCGATCGCAACGGTCCAGTCGTCGGCTCCGCTCATCGCCATCGGCTTCGGAGCGAACAAGGCCGCGATGGCAATGTTATTGATTCCCAGCCGCAGGTAGTCGGCATTCTCGCAGACACAACCTCCCTGCATCCCGGTGGAAACCATCACTGCAGGGAAAGCGGCATTCACCCGGTCATCCAGCGCGCAGAGCATGAATGTTTGCGTACCGCCACCGCTGGCCCCCGTGACAGCGATCCGGTCTGCATCGATGCCCGTCAGCGATAACAGAAAGTCTAACGCCCGAATCGAATTGAATGTTTGCACGCCAAGCGGATTCTGCAGCCACAACCCCGCGGTGGCTGTCGTGAAGCCGTCGCGATGCGAGACCCCCTGGCTGTCGGCGTAACCAATCATGTCGTAGTGGAAGACGACGCATCCCATCCGCACCAGACCGACCATGCGGGCCTGTAGTGGAGACTCTGCGGCTGCCTGGATCGATTCGGCTCCACTTTTCAGATCTTCGGTAACCTTCTCCGTGTTGGCGACGTAGAAACGCCCGTTGGCCCAATGTCCATGAGGACACAAGACGCCCGGCCGGGGACCTGCGAATCCCTGCGGTCGATACAGATTTCCCGTGACGTAATGACCGGGCAGTGTCTCGAAATAGACACGTTCGACCGTGTATCCGTCTCGCTGGACCGCTCCGTGTATGACCGGCTGCAGCAACTTCTTCGGAAACATCGGCCACAATCCGGCAGCCACCTGAACCTGTGTCCGAATCCGCGTTGCCTCGGCCTGCCAGACTTCAAGGTCACTCGGCGGAGTCCAGGGATGGTACGGCTGACGCAGTTCACGAAGGGGGGCACTTCTGGAGTCGGTCACGACCGAATCGCCAACCAGAACCTGCCAAATCGGCTTCGGTTCGGGCGGTTTCGCTTCGGCGGGAGCGTCGTCCGCCGCGAATGCAGTGCAAGTCATCACCAAAAATCCGACAGCGGCCAAACCACCCGCCCAAGCCGCACTGTGGCTGGAAATCGAACGCAGGGTTCGGTCCTTCTCGACACGGCATGCACGGTGTGTGTCTGCCCGCATAGCGTTCTCTGCGATTGTCGTCGTTGCATTCACTTGCGCAGACATATCTCGCCTTTCCGGTTTGATTCGCGATCGTTTTACACTGCTATCCGCATAGAATTCCCTCAGGGGACGATCCTGCCGCAAAGCTCTGCTCTGCGACTTGCCTTTGGGCGACATTAGCGTATTCTGACCACAGCACCGATGCAATCACCACTGCCGGAACACCGCTGGAAGCGCGAGTGATTCCACTGCGAGATTGGGACTGAAAATGATTCTGGAAGGACGTCTCGTCAGTACTCACACCGTCGAATCGGGACAGATTCGAATCGTCGATGGCCGTATTGTCGAAGTGGGCCCAGACTTGGGCAAAGCCGACGTCTCCTTCGGCGACGAATGCCTGATTTTCGCCGGAATGGGCGACATCCACATTCACGCCCGCGATGATGTCAGCGAGACACAAATTTATAAGGAAGATTTCTGCACGGTCTCTGCCGCGGCCATCCACGGGGGAGTGGTCCACGTGGCGGATATGCCCAACAATCCGACCGCTCCAATCGATGATCATTCTTACGACATGAAGCGGCTGCACCTGGCGCGCCGAGAAGTCGATATCCATGTCACGTTGTACGCCGGAATTGGCCCCGGCACGAAGCCCCTATCGCACGACGTCCCGTACAAGGCCTACATCGGGCCGAGCGTGGGGGACTTGTTCTTTCGTTCGAATCAAGAACTGGACGAGACGCTGGCGAATTACACTGGCTGCAATGTCAGCTTTCACTGTGAAGACCCGGAATGCCTCGAAGCCCACCGAGGCGCGGCTCTCCACGAGGACCGCCGACCGCCGGAATGCGAGCAATTGGCCACAGAGTTCGCCTTGGAGATGATCCGCAAGCATCGACTGCGGGGAAAGCTGTGCCATTATTCGGTCGCCGAGGGCCTTCCGCTCATTCGGTCGGCCAAAAAGGCAGGACTTCCCGTCACTTGCGAGGTCACTCCCCACCATTTGTACTTCGATCGGACACACATCACGCCCGAGAACCGCGGCCGCATGCAGATGAATCCGCCGCTACGAACTCCGGCAGACCGCCGAGCCATGATCGAAGCGCTGCGAAACGGCGATGTCGACTATTTGGCGACGGACCACGCCCCACACACCATCGAAGAGAACGAACAGGGGGTCTCCGGACAACCCCACCTGGACACGTACGCGGCGTTCGTCACTTGGTTGATCGAGGAAGAGAACTTCACACCACAGCACATTGCCGCCTGCTGCTGTCAGAACCCGGGAGACTTCGTCAACCCGTACACAGAGGACGGCCGAAAGTTCGGGCGGATCGAACC
>CALJUK010000447.1 GCA_937975745.1 uncultured Planctomycetaceae bacterium
GTTGAATTGGAACGTGTCCCCGCCCACAGCGATGCACCGTAGAGAATTCCGCCGACGTCTTTCGAGGTCCGTTCGCCAATCGCAATGGTGTTGCTGCTGCCATCCGTGATATCGCGGAGGCGAACAGCTGAATTTCGCGCGAAGACACCATTGTGGGTGGTGGCATCTTTTCCCGTATTGCTGTCGTTGGATGCGACATAAGTCGATTGTCCGAGCTTTGTGCCGCTCCCCAGACTGAAGCCTCCTGTGTAACCGCCCAGTCCGGGTGTGATGCTGCTGGGACACAGGTAAACACCGAGGATGGCTTGGCAGGCCGATGTGGTGCTGTAATACGCCCCCGTGCTCGTCGTGCTGTCTCGCAGGTGAATCCCGTTGACGTTGAGGGTGTTGAACAGGTTCGCCTGGTCGAGATAGGGGAGCAGGAAGGTTCCCCATGCCCAATTGCCGTTCCCAGAGCCCCAACCGGGCCAGTCCACGAACAGCATCGGGAACGTTCGGTGGACGTCGTGGTAATTGTGCAAAGCCAAGCCCATCTGCTTCAGGTTGTTCTGGCATTGGCTGCGGCGGGCCGCTTCTCGTGCCTGCTGCACGGCAGGGAGCAGCAAGGCAACCAGGATTGCAATGATCGCAATCACAACCAGCAGCTCGATCAGTGTGAATCCGGTACGGGACGGTCGCCAGCGGGAAACGTCATTCCGATGCATTGCAGACTCCTTAGGGAAGCCCATGAAGAGTTTAAGAAACGCGAAAGCTTGGTCAGCAAGGTACTGCAGGTGATGTATCCTTCTGTGCACGGGCTCGTCGGTGCAGTTTCAACTGCCGCGGCAACGTAGGTTCTTGTTTGGCGGTGACCGGCAGGGAAAAACGTGGTGTACCGTAGGGAGCACAGTGGGGAGTTGTCGAGTTTCACAAGGCCTCGGCATACCACGTCTGGCTCTACATTCCCTGGTGGATCTGCGTAAGGCTCTATTGGAGACAAGTGTAGACATACCGAAGAGCAGGTCGCAAGAACTTCTCGAAATATCTTCCGAAATCGCAGTGAAGATCGATGGGGAGAGTTTGTCCTCGTCGGGGCTGCCCGGCGGCTTTGCGGTGACCCCGGCGGCTTTGCGGTGACAATGGGTGCCGTGTCACGAGTCAATTTTCGCAGTCGACCGAAAGTTTGTTCCCTCGTTGAAGCGAGCGGGGGCAGTCGAATTCTGTTTGTGGCGCAGGATTCGTAACCGGTGCGCTTGATAACCGTCTAGCGCGTCTGCTAGAGAAAGGGGGTGCTTCGCGAAGGCTTCGAAACGGTTTGAGGCCGGGAAGACTCGGCGGCCAGGTTCGCTGGTGTCACTGGATCGTCCCGCCTTGAGATCGGGCCGTCGCAGAGTCTTTCCGCCAAAGTCTTTTCGGCGGAAATGCTCAGGGGCATGTCCGGCGCGGAACCTGCCGGGCGATTTCGCTTTACAGGAGTTTGGAAACCCGGTATATCAGCCTCGAACGATGCAGCGTGTCCCGTCCCGAGTTTGGCGATGGGTCAAACGTTTTCGAGGCTGTTGAGTCCACATGCTGACAGGAGAGACAAGCGTGGCGTCCACAGAAGAGCGCGTAATCGCAATCGTGAGCGAACAACTCGGTGTTGCAGCCGAGGAAGTGGGCCGCGACAGTTCGTTTGTTGACGACCTGAAGGCGGATTCCCTTGACGTTGTCGAACTGGTGATGGAACTCGAAGACGAGTTTTCGGTGACCATCCCGGACGACGACTACGAGAAGATCCGCACGGTCGGCGACGCTGTCGACTATATCGACGCGCGTTCGTAAGTCGTCTGCAATTGCAGATCGTCTAAAGACCGCAGCCGAACACCGCAGATGCTTCTTGCCGATGTCCGCAGGGCGGATCGCTGTCACCTGGGTTCCCTGGGTGGTGGCGTTCTTTCGTCCTTGTTGTGAAGTAACTGCGGATTGTCTCGCGTGCCGCAATAAATCATGTCATAAACTCTCGCCGGTCGGCGGACGGTTTTTACGAAA
>CALJUK010000448.1 GCA_937975745.1 uncultured Planctomycetaceae bacterium
GGACCAGGAGGCGCATCTCACGTTCTTCTGCGGAACCAGCGACGACTCCAACTCACTCAAGGAGAACGAACCGAAGCGGGTCGCTCTGTACAAGCTGACGGCATCCCTGATCCGGGCCTACGCGAACCTGGCCAACGAGATGCAGGAAGCGGGCTACTCCGACACCGAGACGCAGACGATCAAGGCGGAGGTCAGCCACTTCGAGAAGCTGCGCGAAGAGGTGAAGCTCCGCAGCAGCGACTACGTCGACATGAAGGTGTACGAGCCGGCGATGCGACACCTGCTGGATACGCCGGCGGCAGAACGCAATGGAAACGCAGGAGCGGCAGTCCCAGCGGGAGATGATCACCGGCGAGAGCCATTTCGTGCAGGGCCGGCGTTACCGACTGGACGTGCTCGAACAGGATGCCCCGGCATCAGTCGTCCTCCGCAACGGCAAGACGCTGGAGCTGCGAGTTCGGCCAGGCACGGACGAGGAGAAACGACGCGACGTGTTGCAGCACTGGTATCGGCAGCTACTTCGTGACCAGATCCCCGATCTACTCGCCAAGTGGGAGCCGATCATCGGAGTGCAGGTCGCCAAGTGCGGCATCAAGCGGATGAAGACCAGGTGGGGCACATGCAACATCGAGGCCCGCCGGATCTGGCTCAACCTGGAGCTGGCGAAGAAACCACCCGTCTGCCTGGAGTACATCCTCGTGCACGAGATGGTCCACTTCCTTGAACGACACCACAACGACCGCTTCCGGGCCTACATGGACCAGTTCATGCCGCAATGGCGGACGTACCGGGCGGAACTGAACCGGGCACCGCTGGCGCATGAGGATTGGGAGTACTGACAGCACGCAGTCAATGATTCGTCAACGTCACGGCAGACTCGCCGGAGGTCTTTGACATGGCAGATGCAGCGCTAAACGCCGCTCACACCTGGTTGTTGAACACAGCAATCGAGGCCGCCGAGAAACTGAAGCATCGGTCCAAAGGAACTCGGTTCCGCATGCGGCTGCCTCACGCTACAAAACGCACCTACACGGACGGTTGGTCGGCTGTCATTGGTGATCTCGGTAAGACAGGACCAAAACTCCACGTCTGGCTGGATCGGTGGTCCGGACACGGGGACCGCAAGTTCTATGCGGGATTCTTCTCGTGGAAGAGGCGGCAGATCACGAACATCACGAAGCGCGTCGAGAAGGGGTTATTTCCCGTTCGCGTGATTACGGCATCCGACTACCACGATCGCAAAGTACTGGTGCTGAAGGAACCGTTAACGAAATCCGAATTCAGTAAGCCGATTCTTGAGAAGCTGGAGAGTGGAGAGACGTATTTCGGCATCTATGGTTAGACCCCGAAAGCTGGGCCGGAAATCGACCCCCGGTTCTGCATCCTTGCTGCCGCCTTCATCGAGGATGTGGCTCGTGCGTTACCCAACGCAAAGCAAAGAGACGAGCGGCACGACGTGTTCCCGCAAGAGGAGAATCGCAAGGTCGTGACATCGCACTTGCGTCGTGAGCGGAGCCGACTGCTGGCAACAGAATGCAAGATCCGTGACAAGTACACGTGCCAAGTCTGTGGATTCCGATTTGGGAACATCTACGGCAAGCTGGGCGATGGTTTCGCGGAGGCCCACCACAAAGTTCCGCTCAGCAAGTTGAAAGAAGGTGTGACGACGCGGCTGGAAGATTTGATCACCGTCTGCGCGAACTGTCACCGGATGCTGCACCGCATGGAAGGCAAGCAGGACGACTTCAAGAAGCTGAAGAAACTTGTCAGCCAGCAAAAAGGATGACGATGGATCACTATGAAACGCACGGACCGAGCGATGTATAGTGAGTGCAGCGAATCAGGGACGACCCTCGACTGGCGGCATTGGCAGCAACCCGGAATATTCTCGCTCGAATCCCGTCTGGCGGCACTCGGAATAGGGTGGTTTCTCAGAGGCGCGTCCAATCGGCGTTGGCGGATGGCGAAACGTCCCCAATTTGGGGACACGCAAGAGTGTGGGCACGCAAA
>CALJUK010000449.1 GCA_937975745.1 uncultured Planctomycetaceae bacterium
TGGCCCCATCCACCTCGGCCAGTTCTACTCGAGGCGACAGAGATCTCGCGTCAGTCGAACTGAAAAACCACCACGTCAGCGGAACAGCCAACACGCAGGCTGCCGCGATCGTGGCAGCCACTGTGAAGAGACGACGCCGATGGACGGTGCGGTCCGGACGTGAATCAACTGACAAATCGGACGGGACAGCGAGTTCCGGCGAAAGTGGGAGGGACCGATCGGACAGCAGACGGCCAGCCTGGTCACATTCATGGACCTCGCGTTCGTCTCCCGCATCGGAGGCAATCGCCGTGTCCCAGTACAGGTTGCCATGCAGTTCGAGATACCGTTCGTAGAGTTGACGGCAGTCCGAACTCGCCAGGATGAGATCTTCCAGGCGCACCATCTCCCCGGCGGAAAGACGACCTTCACACAAACCGTCCAACAGCGGAATGAGTTCGTCGAGTTGTGGCATGTCCTGGTTCATGGCTGTCATGACGTGGCGGAGGCGCGGGTCAGGCATTCCAGCAGCGTCCGCCGAATGCGAGAGAGCGATTGGTAAACCGCATTGGCTGGTCGACCGATCGCTTCCGCGAGACTTTTGCCAGTCTCGCCCGGTGTGTATCGCCTGCGAATCAATTCGCGGTCCTGTTCCCGCAACTGGGCAAGACAACGAGCCAACTGCAAGCGGCGTTCTTCAGAGCCTTGTGAATCGTATTCCTGATCGACGGCCAAGGCTTCCACAAATCGATCACTGAAAGTCAGCAGATCACGGTGCTTTCGCTCTCGGAACTTGAGGACTTCGTAGTGGGCAATTCTCCCGGCCCAGGCAAGAAAGTTGCTACCGGCTGTGAAGTCGGCCGCCTTCCGCCAGACCACCAAATTGGTTTCCTGCAGGACCTCTTCGGCATCAAAAGGATTAGGAATCAGTCGCAGGATTCGAAGGAACAGTTGCCTCTGCGAACGGGTAAACTGCTGGATGAACTCGCTCGACGGACCGCCCCCGCCATCCACGGCCCCGTTCTGCAACGCCCCGTCCCCGCGGGTTGAATTCGCATCGGACAGGTTTGCCGGTGTTTCATGCATCAGTACGGCAACTCAGACCACGAATTTGTTACGATTGGCCTCACCTGAGCCCAACAATTCCGTCATCTGCGGGGGGCTGATTTTGCCGACTTCGGTACGAACCCTCCCCGCAGCGTTCACTTCAAATGCCCCTGCAACCCACTTTTAAAGGGAAATTCAGAGGCCGGAGTTCGGCGATCTCAACCGATCAGCTCGGCGATGGGGACACCGCCATTGGCCAGCTTCATTGGACGCCCACGCTTGGAGGTGTAAACCCGACTCAGCGGAATACCCAAGGCATGCGCGACAGTTGCCCAGATGTCGCCCGGCAGGTAGCTCTTGCTGGTGATGGCCAGACCTTCCTCATCGGTTGAACCGACTGCCTGACCTCCCTTAAGTCCGCCGCCTCCGATCATGCAACTCCACGACGCGGCCCAGTGATCGCGACCAACGTTCTGGTTGATTCGCGGTGTCCGGCCGAACTCACCCATCCAGACCAGCGTGGTGTGTTCGAGCATGCCGCGTTGCTTCAAATCAGAGACAAGACCAGCAATCGCCTTGTCCATCTGGGGCAGGTGGTTGTCACGCAGAGTATTAAAGACGTCGTTGTGCAGGTCCCAACTGCCGGGGAAGTTGACTTCGACGAACGGCACACCCACTTCGACCAGCCGGCGGGCCATCAGCAGACTTTGGCCGAAGCCGTTCTGCATGCCGCCGTACAGATCGCGTGTTGCGTCGTTTTCCTGATCCACCTTGAAGGCGTCCATCTGTTTGGAGGTCATCAGATTGACGGCCTTCTTGTAGATGTCGAGGTGAGCCTGCGGAGCATCGCCGCGGCCCGACTTGATGAAGTCCTGCTCGATGACGCTCATCATGCTCAATCGCTGGTTCAGCCGTTGTGCTTCGGCCCCACTGAGATTGGCATTGTCGATCTGGCCGTTTCGACCGACGACGAACGGAGCGCGAGCCATTCCCAGGAACCCGCCACTGCCGCTGGCCCCGCTGCCCGAGATAAACGCGGGAATCTCCAGTTCCTTCCGCTGCTCTCCCAGTTCGTAGCTGACAACCGATCCGAATGTCGGGTGAATGACTGTCGGGTTGGGGACGTAAGCGGTGTGCATGTAGTAACGCCCACGGTTGTGGTCCGCTTCACGGGTACTCATCGAACGAACAACAGAGAGTTCGTTCATGATCTTGGCCGTCTCGGGGAGGTGCTCGCTGATCTGCAAGTCACCGGCCGTGTTGATCGCTTTGAATTCACCACCGGTCTTAGTGCCAGGCTTAAGATCCCAGATGTCGATTGTCGGAGGGCCACCCCCCATCCACATCAAAATGCACGCTTTCTGGTTCTTGCGAACCGTCTGCGCATTGGCCTGCAAGTGGCCCAAGAACTCGATGGCCGGGACCGTGGCAGCACTGGCCGCCGCGTGCCGCAGAAAATGTCGGCGGTTCATTCCGTCGGGCAGAAAGCGTGACATGTGGTATTCCTTCGCGGTTCGAAAATCGCCTTGCGGCAGCTGTGAATCGGGTGATCTCGGAGTGACTCGTTTGAACACGGACTGAATTCGAAACGGACCTGTCTAATGAACGAAGATGAACTCGTTTGAGTTCAACAACGCCCAGAACAAATCCTGGTAGCCGGCAATCGGGTTGGCCCGGTTGGACCGCACCAGTTTGAGTGCCGTGGAAGCTTCTTTGCGGGATGGATGACGCCCGAGCGTCGACAGATACAGATGTTGGATCTTCTCGGCGTCGCTACTTGGGCTGGCAAGCACCTCGCGAAGGTACCCCCCCTGTTCCACACTGATGGCTGACTGGATCAGTGGGCCATTCATCATCATGAGAGCCTGTGGAATCGTCCCGTTAAACGTGGTTGCCTCGTCATTTTCGTCCGTACCGAACGTAATCACGAACTGCTGCAACCATTGCTGCCGCTGTGCCTGGGCCTGTTCCCAACTCGAACGTCCAGACTTGTGGGCATTGGTGGCGATGATCAGCGAGTCGTACAACTGCTCGGCTTCCATGCCCTTCATGTACATCCGACTGAAGAGAGGAATCTCGCCGGCACTTGGGTTGTCAATGGTGTTCTTGCGGCCGAACTGGCTGGTCAAGTTGTACGCTTCGGAGTTGGTGATCCACCGCATCAACTCTTTCAGGTTGTAACCACTCTTAACGAACTCGCGCGACAGGCGGTCCAACAATTCGGGATGCGTCGCCGGGTTGTGGGGGCCCATGTCATCAATTGGCCGGGTGAAGCCAAAGCCGAAGAAATGGCCCCACATCCGGTTGACCATCGCCTGGGCGATGTACGGGTTGTCGCCAGCAACCATGAGCTTGGCGAACTGCGCCCGGCGGTCGACTCCGTCACCCGGATCGACCACTGCATCGAAGAATTTGGGATAGGCAACCTGCATCAGCCCGCTCCGCTTCTCGAAGAAGACCGGACCGGAGAAGTCAGCC
>CALJUK010000450.1 GCA_937975745.1 uncultured Planctomycetaceae bacterium
TCTGAATCGTAACCGCGACTTCGCAGAGAGGGACAGTTCGCGGCAGGTTGCTGCATACGCCCGGCATCTTGACACTTCAGACAGGTATGGACTTTGTTCCTCGCCTTCCTCTTCAAGGTCTTCAAGGTCATCAGCGTCTTCCCAGTCGTAGTCAGCCCTCGTGGTTCCTCGATCAATCTGACCCTGTGAATCAAGCACACCATCGCATCGCATGAACTCGATGGCGTCAAGCCTGCCAGCAGACCGCAATAATGCTCCTCACAGACGCGGGATCTGAGTCGTCGCAGCACAGCCCCACATCGGACACGTCCAGAGCATCCAGACGCAGCAGGACGCAGCACAGACACGCTGGCAGCGAATCTCAGAGCATCATCGAAGGAGACAATCGATGAACGTCATGGAATGTTATCGCAGATTGAAGCGGGAGCGGATCGCGGCGACGAGACGGACGGACAACTCACTCTGGCTGATGCCGAGGACGGCGTATCTCGACCAGACAGCGGGCGATTCCCCAGACTTCGATGCTTCCGATGATCTGGTGAACTGGCGAGGCCGGCAGCGGATCGTCAGAGTGTGCTCCGTTCGTCCATCGTCTGCTGGGCCGCTGCGGATGGATTGACGCTTGCTTCCGTTCTGCTAGGCGTGCGGGAACCCAACAGGATGGTGGGATCGTCCCATTCTCTGACGGCATCAAGACTACTGCCTCAGTACACGCATTCCAATCCCGCCGGTGGGAAGCAAGTCGGAACTCATCCCATCTCGACAGTTTCGCTTGTTTTGCGTGTTTCAGATCGTTTAGGATCACGGCCTACCAGAGATGGCAAGCATTTCCACATTTCACGGAATCCCGAACTCAATTCAACCGGGGAGCAAATCGCAAATGGGCCAATTCTCCACGCTGCGATACGCGACATCTTTGCAGAGCTACACACATCTACTCGTCGCTGGGTTGCTGATAACCATCTGGCCGGCGAACGTGTCAGCAGGCCTGTTGGCGATCACGCCCAGCAATCTCGATAGTCAGGGAACGTTCGTCTTCTCAGACCAAGTGTTTGGCACATCGCTTCCGTATCCAGAAGGATACCCACTTTGGCAGTGGCCCGATCACACTGAGGATATCGACTTCGATCCAGTCACCGGAGAATTGTACCGACTGCGGGCGGCTGAGGGCGGATCGGGCATAGAGCGGTATTTTGACTTCGACGAGTCAATGCCATCGGGACCATCAAATCCGAACACGGATACGATTGGTGTTGTTGGTGTCCCTGGTGGTGGCCCGAATGCGGGTGGAGACATCGAAGTCTACAACGGGGTTATCGCGTATTCGCGAAGTGACGGTTACGGCAGCGGCGGCATCGTGGATGTGATCGACACAAATAATGGAAATGCAACCACAATCTGGGACGTGCCGGGTGACAAAGTCAAAGATGTTGCGTTCGATCAACTCACCGGAGATCTATATGCGTTTACCGACCATGGTGTTTTTCGCATGTTGCCCGATGGTTCATCGGAGCTTGTTCAATCAGGACTTCCTTCCGGCGTAGACAACCTCGGTGGTGACTTGGCAGTGTTCGACGGCTTGTTGGCCGTGTCTTTGTCTGATCTTGACTTGGCAGGAACTACCGGCGTTCTGTTGTTCGGCACGACGCCGGACGAAGACGGTATTTTCAGAGGTGGATTCAGCGAATGGGATCTACTTTCAGAAGGCGTCTCGCGGGTCAGCGACGTGGCTTTCAATGCGAATGGTGAGCTTTATGCCCTGACGGACTACGGTGTCCATCGACAACTTGATGTTGGGTATGACGTCTTTCTGATGCCGGGAGTCCATAACGGCGGAGAACTGGTGCGTCTCGATTCTGCAGCATATAACCAAGGCGGTGACTTGACGCTGTTCGCCATGCAAGCAGTCGTTGAACCCGAACCGGTGCCCGAACCGTCTACTTTTGCCTTACTCGGCATGGGTAGTCTCGGCATGTTTGGTTGCGGATGGCGACGAAAGAGGAAAACGAAGCTCGCCGCCTGATATCACGGCGATACCGACCAACAAAACGCCATCCATCTTGGATGGCGTTTTTCATTGTTCGAGAGCATCTGACGGCAAATGATCTCTCAGATTTCCCGAGCAAAGCCACGCGAGTCGTACCCGAGCGAAACCACGCGAGTCTTAAGAGAGAGCAGGACAAATCGACCAGAACTCCCGGAATCCGACGCCGGGAAACTTCCGTGGTC
>CALJUK010000451.1 GCA_937975745.1 uncultured Planctomycetaceae bacterium
CCATCGGGGCAGCGTTAGTAAACTGTCGGCAGGAGTGGTAGCTTCCAGAGCAGGACCACCCAGGTCGCCAAGGCCACCGGTCCGGCGAAGGCCATGATCCGCCGCTTTTGTTTCTGGGCGACGGTTTCTGGTGAAGCTTTTTTCTTTTTGCCTGGTTGTTCCTTACCTGTTGCCAGATATTTGGACTTTGTCCTGCGGGCTCCGTTTGTGATGAAGCTCCAGAGGATGACCAGACTGGTACCACTAATGACGAACAACGTGCTGAGGACGAGCACAGCCAATGTCATTTTGAAGCCCAGCCAGACGGACAAAGCGCCCATCAGCTTGACGTCACCACCGCCACCGCCACCAACCATCCAGAGGATGAACAGCATTCCGAATCCAATGGCGAAGGCCAGTGCCGCGTCCTGTAGTCCGTAAAGGCCGTCAAATGTGAGGCGGTAAACCAACCCCAGGGCACAGAACGGCAAAGTGAACTTATTCGGGATTCGGCGCGTCCGGATGTCACAAATGGCCGTCGTGAATGTGAATCCAACGACACAGATGAGAAATACGAATAGTTGAACAGTCAGTTCGGGCATGAGTGCCACCTTGTGTCTCGACAGGGGTGATCCAGCGGTGTCATCCGATCAGCGGTCCACAACTTCAGGCGGACGTTGTGTCCCAACACCCGAGCCAATGAACGGTCGGATACCGAGACGCCGCCCTAATTCAGGCGTGTGGTGTCGCAAACATACCACGCGTTTGGAAAACGCGTCGGTTGATGTTGACCATTTGCCATTGTTTCCCAGAACCATCTACGCCGCTAATCCGGACATTGCGACGTAATTTCGCCAACATGCGTCGGAAGCAGGACATTGGTGGCCGCGAGTTTCTCGTAATCCTCCTAATTCACTGAATCGATGCCATCGATGAATCCACTCGCGGACAGCAAGCCGCTAGAATCGATACAATCGGGACGAATAACAAAAGCGTTCTTGCGTCCGCTCGCAGCACTCGCCGCCGGACGAAGGCCCCGATGAGAGCGGGCTGTAAGGACACACGATCAAGAGAAACTCAATCGCGAAGGGAGTCGTTTGGCGTGCTCGATCCTCAATGTATTCACATCGCAGAAGAAGCGGCACGTCGCGGGGGAGCCGTCCTCCAGGAGTGGAGGTCACGATTTACTGTCTCGGAGAAGGGCCCTGCAGACCTGGTGACTGAGGCGGACTTCGCGGCACAGGAAACGATTCATGTCTTTATTCGCGATCATTTTCCGGACCATGCATTTCTGGGTGAAGAACAACTGAAATGCGACCGCCCGGACTCAAAATACCGCTGGATCATTGACCCGCTGGATGGCACGTCAAACTACGTCCATGGCTTTCCGTATTACGCTGTCTCGATTGGCCTGGAGTACGAACACGAACTTGTGGCTGGCGTGATATTTGACCCCACGCGGGACGAGATGTTCTCGGCAGTCCGTGGTCAAGGGGCTCGGTTGAATGGCCGCCCCATCCATGCCAGTCCGATCCAACGGGCCAGCGAGGCGATGCTGATGGCGAGCCTTCCGCGAGGTGTCCAGCGGAGCGACCCTGCGATTGTTCGGTTTCTGCAGGCATTGCACGGAGTACAAACAGTGCAGCGAAGCGGTTCGGCGGCATTGAACCTGGCCTACACGGCCGCCGGTCGGATCGACGGGTTCTTCTCCAGCAGTCTGAAGCCCTGGGACATGGCTGCTGGAGTTGTCATCGTCATCGAAGCGGGTGGAATCGTCAGCGCACTCGACGGGAAACCGTTCGACGTGAACCTGCCTGAGGTGCTCGCGTGCAACAACTCGGTACTTCACGAACAATTGAAACAATTGCTCGCATTCGACAATCTCTCGCCAAGCTGCTGAATTCCCGCTTTCTCGTCGCAGTTTCAGGGAGTATCATTGAATGGGGCCGACTGCGGTTGGAGTACAGCTTCTGCCCGCGTTGTTCCAGAGGCCAATCCGAGGCGAATCGGCCGGGAACAAATGCCAGCAGCGGTGTTGTAGACCGATTGCATGGCGTGTCCGACAACGGGTGTTCAGCCCACGCCGTCCCGTTTCCGCCCCGTGCGCTGGGCTCTGGTCAATCGGCTTGTCTCCAGCAAATCGCAACTCGTCTGCGGATTCCGTGTCTCATGAATGTTCAGGCTGGTCGACATGCACTGTGGATCCTCGCCGCAGTGCTGCTTGCGGCCGCGGCTGTTGATCACGCGGTTCAGACAGCGTCCGCTCAAACAGTGCCTGCCCAGGCCACTTCCGGCGGGACCCCGGCGGCAGGAGCGTCGGAGGCCGCAGAGAGTCCTGCAGCCAGCGAGACTCGCGTTCCTGTTCCCTCCCGCACGGCGACCGGCAATGGATCGACTGGCAGTTCGCCGGACGGCGTCGCTGCGGGAGAGTCTTCCGTCGGCAAACCGGGCTTTGTGTATATCCCCGGCGCGAATGGCGAACTGATTCCCGTTCTGCAGAATTCGACCTTCGAAGAATTCTTGACGTGGCTCCGCGAACGGGACCAGCCGGCGCTGCCCGCAGCTGTCGAGTCGGGAATTACGTCGATTTCGTTTGATGGGCACGTCGTCGAGAACCGGGCGATTCTCGATGCGACGATTCAAATTCAGGTCAATGTCGCGGACCAGTGGCAGGAGATTCCGATCTACTGCAACGAAGCTGTCCTGCTGGAGGCCGATTATGAAGGCCCCGGCGAGGCAGTCCCGGGAGACACACCGCAGCGGAACACCGGCTATCATTGGTGGGTGCGCGGAAAAGGGACACACACCGTCAAGCTGAAGTTGAGCCTGCCGGTTGCCGTCCAGGTTCCCGTGTCGCGTTTGCAACTGACGCTGCCCGTCACACCACTAAGTGTCCTGCGGATGCGCGTTCCGCTGGCGGGTATTTCGGCGAAGGGCCCAGACCGGGCGAGTCTCTCGACGCGGACAGTCAGCGAGACCGAATCCGAAATTCTGGTTTACGGGCTCGGTCCACGCCTGGATGTTTCGTATCGGCCGCTTCCTGCGACCAACGCGACCGAGCTGGTCCTGCAGGCCGCGACGACTCTGACCGTCGAACTGTCGAGCGATTCGGCCTTGATCCGTGGCGTGCAGAAGGTGCAGGCCCTCCAGGGAAGTTTCGAATCGATTGAAGTTCAGCTTCCGCAGGGATTCGATTTGCTTGACTTCGAGAGTCAGGATTACCGTGACTATGACGTCACCGAGGACAACCGGGCCATCGTGACGCTCCGTGAACCGACGACGGGCCCGGTCGAACTCCGCTGGACGGTGCAGTCTGAACAGGCGGCCGAAGACAACGTCTGGATACTGGGTGGCTTCGACGTGCTGCACGCTCGCCGACACATGGGCGATGTGTCTGTGTTTCCGGCCGAAGGTTTCAAAGTGACGGCTCCCGAGGCGGGCAGCCGGTTTGTGCATCGTGTCAACGTGTCGGATTTGAACGGACGCGGGCAGGGAAGTGCCGCATTCCGATTCTTGAAACAGCCCTTTCAACTCGAGTTGCAACTGACCGAGATCGAACCCTATTTCTCGGTTGAGCCGCACGTCTTCGTCAAACTGAGCGGGCAAGAAGTCACGATGGATGCCCGGTTCGAGATTGACGTCTATCGCGGAACATTGCGAGAACTGGTCCTTGAGTGGCCCGACCACATCGCAGACGGCTGGACTGTGGACACCACAGAACTTCCTGCCCTGGTCGAAGAGGCCGTGCCGGTCGACGCAGCCGACCCGGAAGACCTGGAATCCGATCGGTTGCGGATTCGCCTGGTCCGCCGTGCCAGTGGCCACCTGACGATACCATTGCGAGCCAAACGGCCGATTCCCGCGAGAAATGAAGCCTTCTCGCTCAATCTTCCGAGCCCCATCGACCCCAGCGTGCTTATCTGACCGCCGAGCCGTTCGGCCGTCCATGAATTGGGCATC
>CALJUK010000452.1 GCA_937975745.1 uncultured Planctomycetaceae bacterium
CTCGCTGAACCCGACGGTTGTCAGCGTAATGACCGTCATGTAGAGGCAATCCAACCAGCTGGCCCCGGTAATCAGACGCAGACCGATCATACCGACCGTGGTCAGTAACAGCAGAAAACTGATGATCAGCCCTAATCGCCGGAGACCCGACTGAATTGTTTGCGTGCTCGACATTCAGAACGTCCGCATGCTCCTGGTGTGCTCGACAAGAGTTGAAAATGAGTTGGCCGCAGGTGATCGGCCAGGGCAATCGTCACCGCTTGCTTCTCGTTGTCTCAAGCCGAAATCTCTGTTCGGGGGCTTCCAAGTTGCAAGATTCTACAGCCGCAACAGTGCACTCGCTAGAGGGCTCGCGATGCGATCGGCTGGCAGCGGCGGTGAGGAAAGGCCATATTGCCGCAAAACGTTGCTTCCGGCGGCAATGCCACTGCGGACGGCCCCTTCCATGGTGGCGGGCCAACCCGTTTGTGTCCAATCGCCGGCCCATTGCAAATTGGAAATGGGTGATTGCTGGACCGGCCGCAAGGCATCCGCGCCAGGCCGCACGGAAAACACGGCTCGGTGTTCAGTGACCACCCGTTGATGCAGTAGTTGCGCTTCATTGATGATCGGCCAGATGTCCGCCAACTCCGCGATCACCTCTGCGGCAATCTCGTGTTGATTGCGGCCCGCCAAGTCGCGACTGGCAGAGATCACCACTTGGTAATAGTACCGCCCGTTGGCGGGATCTACGTTTCGCGCGAAGACCCATTGTGAAAGTCGATCGATCAGCACGGCGTGTGGCAGAGGCACAACCGGCCGATCAAACCACAGGTGAACGCTGGAGAT
This sequence comes from uncultured Planctomycetaceae bacterium, assembly GCA_937975745.1. Classification (GTDB taxonomy): domain Bacteria; phylum Planctomycetota; class Planctomycetia; order Planctomycetales; family Planctomycetaceae; genus CALJUK01. The sequence continues at coordinate 829 of CALJUK010000452.1, forward strand.
GGGAGCCGACTCCAGTTGGGAGAGTGCTTTCACCGTGGGGTGATCTTGCAGTGGACCATCGGCCAGAAGTGGCGGGAGTTGATAGTACGGCACGGTCGAGACGACGGCATCTGCTGGCAAAAACTCGCCCGAGCGAAGTTCCACACCCAGACATCGATCGGCCTCGCAGCGAATCGCCCGCACTCCGCATTTGAGACGCAGGTCGACCGTATTGTGTTCGGCCCATTGTTCGACCGCTCGCCCGTAAAGACTGTCCAGTGGCAAGGCCGGTGTCCGTACATGCCACCCACCACGATGGATGAGAAACGCGTCGACAAAAACCTTTCGAGCGTGGGCAACTGTGATATTTTCCAGTGTTTCACTCAACGCACTGACCAGGACCACCTGCCAGAAACGCCCGACAGCGTTCGCCGTCTGCCGGGTTCCTGCCAGCCATTCTGAAAAGGCTTGCTCGTTGACGACCGGGCCCTGGTGTGCCGTCTGAACGAGGGCCCGCATTCCCCGCGCGATCGCCAGGCGGTCTTTCCAGGTGAGGTACTTCAGGCGGCAGAGCGCGCCGGTCAGATGCAGCGGTGCCGGCAGCCAACTGTTCTTCAGTCGCGAGATTCGACCGTCTGGTCCGACAAAAGAGAGTTCCTGCCAGTTATGGAACTGGTCGCTGATCGCCAGCTGCTGGCAGAGCCAGTCGTAATGAGTGCAGCAACCCAGGCTGACGTGCTGACAGTTGTCGATCTGCTCGCCAGTGGACTGGTCAACGAAGGAGCTGGCCCGTCCTCCGAGCCGTGGCCGAGTTTCCAGGAGGATCACGGGCAGGCCCGCTGTCGAAAGTGTTGTCGCAGCTGCCAGTCCCGCAAGCCCCCCACCGACAATGATTGTCGAAGGTTTCTCGGGTAAATTCGGCGCGGCAGGCAGTGTGGACATGCGGCCTCGGAAGGGGGAGACGGTGTTTGGAATGGGCTTGGTCACAATACTTGTGAATCGACCGCTCCCGACCTGGGATATTTACCGATAGAATAACGTTGTTCGCATCGGTATTCTGTCGTAGGTGGCTCGTTGTGGCAACCGCCTCAGACGGGGATCAATCCCGCGACTGGCTGATCGGTTCGTGACGAGTCGTGACCGTATCTCGAAAGGAGTGTGGCCGATGGCTTCGCGCAGCGGTAACCGAGAACACGGTGGCGAACCACGCGACTCCAGCCGGAAGGCGAGCGTCGAGTACAACCTCGAGAAGCCCCCGATTACGAATGGCAGACCTCCTGGTCGGTTCGAATGGACGTCATTCATTCGGTTCCAGTTGGGGGCCGGTGACTTTCGTCGGCGTTCGGCCGCCTTCTTCCTACTTGTGCTGATTACTGTCATCGCCATCTTCGGAATCGCTCTCCTCACCGGAGGGCTGGGGATTTTTGGCCGATACACCGGCGAGATTCGATGAAGTCTTGAGACCGTACCCACGCGATCCGTCTATGGAAAGTCACGAGATTGTGCTGGAGAGATTGTGCTGGAAATGAAGTGGCTGTTGGCGTGCCGTCGAATGTGGAATGATCTGATTGATGTGATCTGTCCACCGGCGTGTCCGAGTTGTCGCCGCGGACTGACTGACGACGAACGTGCCGTTCATCCCGACTCTCCCCTCTGCACCGCATGTCGTGACGATTTGCAGCTTCCAGAAGAAGGTTTTTGCCAGAAGTGTGGAGCCGTCATCGGCCCGTACAGTCAAGTGGCCGAAGGTTGCCTCTACTGTCGCCGCGAGCGTTTCGCCTTCGGTACCGTGATTGGCCTGGGAACATATGACGGAATGCTACGGAAAATGTGTGTTGCGGCGAAGATGCCTGGTGGGGCTGCGCTCGCCGGGTCCCTGGCCGAGTTGCTGTATGAACGGCGGGGGACCGAACTCGATCATCTGCATGTGGACCTTGTGACGTCTGTTCCCGAACATTGGACAGAGCGGCTGATGCGAAGCCACAATGCGCCGGCGGTCATCGCGCGGGTCATTTCACACCGGTTGAAAGCAGATTTCGCCGGCCCTATACTGAGAAAAGTCGTTCGGACACGGCCTCAAACAAGTCTCTCACCAACGGCACGTCGGCGCGAGCCTGGCGGAGCATTTTCTGCAGGTTCTGGTGCCAATCTGATGGGGGCGCGGGTGTTACTTGTCGACGATGTGCTGACGACAGGGGCGACAGCAAATGCGGCCAGTCGGGTGCTGCTCGCCGCCGGGGCCGGTTCTGTCTCGGTGGCCGTGCTGGCGCGAGGCATCGGTTCCAGCCGGAGTCGATGAGCAGGAAGATCAGGAACAATCTAGGCGGCAAGTCGCGTCGCCTGGGAATGTCGCGATGAATTGAGTCATCCTGTTCCAGTGACTCTGCTGAATTGTGCTATCCTGAGAAGCCTTCGCGGTGAATGTCCCGCCGATCGCGAGAATTCGCTCTTTGCTTCGGTAAAGCGTACCAGACGCTGATTGCCGATCGGATAAGAATGAGGCCAACCGCGGTATGTCGCACAGTATGCCGGAATCTCCGCCTCCTTCGTTCGACCGAACGTCATTACGAAAAGTGACGGGAGTACAGTTCCTGTTGCGAGGGCTGGCGATCAGCCTCCCTCCGATTCTGACGGTCGTGATCCTGCTGTGGGTCGGCAAGGGAATCAACGACTACTTAATCCACCCCACGACAACGCTGGTCCGCTATTCGATTGCAACGCTGGCCAATCAGGCCCGCCCGATCGATCAGTTTGTCACTTGGGACAGACTCCCCGCGATTGACTATTGCGGCCGCGATTATCGGATTACGCCGGATCTCAAGGAACGGCTGGTTCAGCAGTACCAGTCTCGTGCGGACCGGAAGATCGATCCCGATGAGTTCGCATCGGCGGAGGCGGATCAGATCTACGTTCCAATGGCTCAGGCGGCCGTTCCCTACACTGATTTCCGCGAAGTGGCTGCTCGACTGCGGCCGCTGGAAATGCCGACGACCGCGATCGGGATGTATATGGAGTTGGTGGCGACGCGGTACTTCCGGAGATTGTTTCATTTTAGCGTCGTCGCGCACGGTTTACTCGTCTGTGAAGCAAGTGACCGATTTCTTCTTTACCGAGAGGACTGTCGACTACAATCAGGTCGTTGCGGTCGAGTATCCACGGAAGGGAATCTGGTCGCTGGCGTTTGTCACCGGGGATGGAATGCTCGACATTGCCGCGGCTGCTGGCGAACCAATGGTCACGGTTCTCATTCCAACCTCACCGATGCCGATGACGGGATACACGATGACGATCCCCCGAAGTGAAGTCATCGAGATGAATTTGACAGTCGATCAGGCATTTCAGTTTTGTATTTCGTGTGGCGTTCTCGTGCCGCCGCAGCAGATCGTCACCCCGGATCTTCTGCAGTTGGAACTGTCCCGGCGTTTGACCGGTGGTCGAAAGTCTGGCTCGGACGCCGCGGCCCCGACCTCTGGTGGGGGGCTCCCGGCTGGCGGCACCGTGTTGCCGACACCCGTAGCCGATGCAACCACAGCCGACCGCCGTGATGGAGAGACGTCGTGACGGCGTTCGACGAGCGACCTATTCGAATCGGTACACGGTCCAGCCGACTGGCGATGTGGCAGGCCAATCACGTGGCCGAGTTGCTGCGGACAACGCAGACTCAGCGTACTGTCGAGATTGTCCCGCTGAGTACGTCAGGTGATCGGAACCAGTCAGACCCTCTGGCAGCCATGGGGGGGACCGGTGTTTTTACTCGCGAGGTGCAGGCAGCAGTTCTCGACGGTCGGGCGGACATCGCTGTCCACAGTCTGAAGGACCTTCCCACACAGACAGCCGACCAGCAATTGACTCTGGCAGGAATTCCGGCCCGGGGACCGCGTTTCGATCTGTTGGTTTGGCCGACGGAGATGCAACCCATAGACGAGCAGTCACTGGGAATCGATGCCCTTCCGGCGGGCGCGCGAGTCGGCACCGGAAGTCCCCGCCGCGTGGCACAGCTGCTCAATCATCGCCCGGATCTGCAACTGTCGGGTGTTCGGGGGAACGTCGAGACCCGATTGCGCAAGTTGAACGAGGGAGAGTTTGACGCGCTGATCCTGGCTGAGGCGGGACTCTCCCGACTGGGGATAGATGGCCAGCCGCTGACGGTGATTGGTCACCCCTGGATGTTTCACGC
>CALJUK010000453.1 GCA_937975745.1 uncultured Planctomycetaceae bacterium
GGCTTCAGATTGTTGCTGGATTGCATCGGACGGGCAGCTTCGCGCGCCTGCTGCACGGCGGGCAGCAGCAGCGCGATCAGGATGGCGATGATCGCAATGACCACAAGGAGTTCGATCAGAGTAAAGCCGCGTGATCGGCGTCGTGACGATATCAACATTGTGGACCTCTCCAAAACAATACAGCGGAATGAATTCCGTCCTGTGGAGTCGGAAGCAATCAACAGCCGTCCTGTTGGCCATTTTGGAATTCGGTTTAGCTTGTCAAGCACTATCGCAGGCTGTGATGAGACTCACGGGACGCTTGGAGTGACCGGGGCTTTCTGCGGTGTGCTTCAGTGGCAGAAGTTGTCGGGATTGACGGCCGTACTGCCAAAACAGGTGCAGAACTGGCAAAACAGGTGCCGAACTGGATATCAGTGGCCGGCAATTCCACGCGTTTCGCTTCTGCCACAATAGCAGACAGAATGAAAGCAATATGAACTGACGATCAAGACCAGGCGAACCGCAACGCGAATTCGTCGCCCGTCCGGCCAGTCTGCACCCAGTGGTGGTGCGATCATCTGTCCAGAATACGGCTGTCGCACTCAGGATGCCAGACAATTCTGGTCCTCGGAACGGAATCGCCGGGCCGCGACACTCCTGCTGGGACAGCCGTTCCACGTCGAAGCAACATCGAGCGCGGAGGTCCGCAGACGTTGTCCAGGATCGATTCACCAACCACTCGCCAGGCGGTATCACTGCGCGCTGGAGACGTCGGGACGCAGCTTGCGTGCTTCACGGAGATAGACATGCTGCATCGCGTGCTGGGGGGTGTCGGTGTTGACGTGCAGCAGGACCCGAATGCAACGGGCCATAGCCCCCGGAACCGGGATTTCGCAGCTGCACAAGAGGGGAACATGTTTCATTCCCAGACCCCGCGCGGCTTCGGCCGGGAATGTCGACGTGAGATCAGACGTTGTCGTGAAAATTGCCGAGACAATTTCGTCGAACTCGGAAATGTTGTTCTTGGAAAGAATTTCCTGCAGCAACTCTCGCGTTGCCGACAGAATCTCCTCGGAAGAATCGACCTCGACGGTACCGGCATCGTCTCAAGTCCACTCGCATGTTCAACAAAGATGAGATTCAAGAAGTCCCTCCCGGCCTGCCGATTCGGCGGACCAGGAGGCTTCTCCATCTATACTCGTTGTTCGGCGGAATTAACACTCTCGGCCGGGGAAATTCGGCCGTTCTGTCCGGCGAAGTCTGCCAATCCGCGAGGCAACGCCGTATTCAGTCGGTGGATCGGGCTGTCCGGCGAACCACGAACAACAGCCCTCCCCCCAATACAGCCAGCACCAGCGCACTCGGCTCGGGGACCGAGTGGTTCTCGACAAACGAGATGTTGTCGATGGCGAAGACCGCCGGCGTGTTCATGCCATAATCGCCGTTGTCGGAAGACGCAAGATTGAAATAGACCGTCGTCGCACCTGCCAATGCCGACAGATCGAAAAATGTCCATTCATCGAGGACATAGTCGTCGGCATTGTTCGGCGAGCGATAGTCGGCCAGGTACAACTCCGCCGAGACCCCCAATGGATTGCCAGCAGCGTTGGTCCCATAAGCCGTCAATTTGAACCAGTCGGCATCGTTACCAGACGGGCCGCCGAACTTCTTCGAAAAGCTGTCTCCCTGCAACATTGAGAGCGCCACGTAAGTCACGTTGGTGACCATTGCCCGCAGGATGGACGTGTTGGGGGCCAGTTGCATGTAGGGGAGTTCAGCCAAGTCCGCAGGATTCGCCGGGTTAAAAATATCCTTGTAGCCGGAGACGACGCCGAAGTTGTCGTCGCCCACTCCAGCACCCGATCCGGCGAAGGAACTGAACTGATTCTCGTATCCGGACGTGGTCGTGTCCGTTTCGTTCGAGTAGGCGAAGCCGGCCCAGTTGCCGTAGTTCGGGTTGTATTCATTCCCAAACGTCATGCCACCACTCTGAAACGACCCGACCTTCACCGGGAGTGGGGCTCCGTAAGGATCTGGCTCGTCCGTGGCATTGGCTTGTGGTCCGGCGAAATGGGACTCTGGGGCAAGCGAAAGATCTTCGAAATCGACCGTCCCGGCAACGACCTGAGAGGCCGCCAGCAGACAAACGCAGGCCAATGGCGTGAAGCGTGCGATCACACGATGTGACATTTTGAGATTCTTTCTCGTCTGGATGAATGAATGCGAATGCGTGTAGCAAACTCTGATCGAATAGTGCGACGATAGGCGTTAGGGATGCGAGACGACCTCGCCCCCGGCCCGTGTGCACAAAGCGGCCAGGACGATCAGGTCCATGTTCTCACCGAGGAACCGAGCGGACCCGTCGCAGAACAGTGCATTGACTCCGCCGGTGTGTTTGCTGCGCATATCGTTTTCAAACGAGGGAGCCCGGTTGATTGCAAAAGCCTGGTCGAACACGTTACGTGCGTTGATCCACTGCCCGTCAGAAAAGCCGCTGTCCTCGCCGATCGCAACGGTGCTCGATGTCCCGTCGATGATCTCGGCGATGCGCATCGCGCGTTCGTACAGCAGGACTCCCTTGGGAGGGCTATTCGGGCTGGTGATTCGCTCGCCGTAAATCCCGCCGTACTGGCAGGGTCCCCGCCCCGAGTGCAGTTCTTCGGCCTGGGGAACACTCGGGCAGATGTAAATGGGAAGAACCGTGGCCGCAGCGACGGCGTTCTCGGGGGCATCAAATCCCTTGCTCATGTCGATGCTGTTGTAGAGCGGGGCCTGCTCCAGGTGCGGCAGCAGAAAAACGGACCAGGCAATTTGCCGCCCGGCCGGCGCCAGTGGTGTCCGGACCTCGAGTCCACCGGGGGGAAAGACGCGATGCGCATCGTGGTAGTTGTGCAAGGCAATCCCCATCTGCTTGAGATTGCTCAGGCAGGTGGCACGGCGGGCCGCTTCGCGTGCCGACTGAACGGCCGGCAACAGCATGGCGATCAGCACGGCAATGATCGTAATGACCACAAGCAGTTCAATGAGTGTGAAGCCGCGCAACCGCATGCGGGCTTGCCAACGAGGTACCATGATTCACCCAGCCACTGCCTCTGACCGCCAACCAAGACCGGGCACAGTCGACCGAAACCGGAAAAAGACCGGGCGCGTACGTGCCGGGAAGCCTGAGGGCTTGTTAGAGGGGAAGTGTCCCAGAGGGTTACGTTCTGCGGCATCCTTGACACGCGGATTCCCGCCGACAACGTGTTGGTAGGTCTTCTGACTCCTGAGCCGTGCAACCCACCCTTCTCGCCGCTTCAATGCAGCAATGGGATCAGAATCGGGTTGCGCGCTGACACTCAGTCACAGCGGCGTGTACCGTTCCGGATTCTCACCGGATTCCCTGTCTGCGAGTCCTTCAGCCTGAGGCCTCGCCACCAACACACGTGTGGCCGATGCTACCGACGGCAAATGCGGTTGTCAACGATTGAATCGGTCATATCGCTCAGAACGGCGGTGACCTCCCCTCCCCCAGAAGTCCGCATCCGAGGTCAAATCTGTCGTCGCTGGGATGTGACAGGAGCGGCTTCAACTCGCTTTGACAGCAGAAGTTCGGACAACCTCCGAGAACCCGCCGGAATGCAAATCGGCCTTGCGTCGAACGTCCATTATGAATTACAAGGCGGCCGCACTGTCGAAGGGTTTTGGTCCGACCGCCCGCCAGACGTCTCGCAGCGGACATTTCCCGCAGGCTGTCGGCGAGAATCGGCCTTGAAGCCCTCCGCAGCAATCGGCGGAGCCGATGCCGTGCAAGTGAGAACGACAACCGAGATTTCGCTGGGAAAGGACTCCCACCTATGGCGTTCAGCGTCCAGGAACTGGCTGATTGGCTCCATGCGAAGGTCGTTGGCGACCCGGCCGTCACCATTGACGGAGCAGAATCACTTGCGACCGCAGGTCCCGGTGATCTTGGTTTTGTCCACTCGGTGAAGAATATTCGGCAACTCGTCGGCTGTCGCGCCGGAGCGGTCCTGATGCCCGAGGACGTCTGGGAAAACATTCCCGACGACCGTCGGCCTGCCTGTAGCCTGATTGTGGGAGACGCTCAGGCAGCCTTCATCCAGGTGCTGCGAAAACTCCGCCCGCAACGTCCGCGGCCCCGTATCGGGATTTCGCCGGCGGCCAGCATCGCCCGAACGGCCATCATCGGCCGCAATTGCAACATTCACGCAGGTGCCACGATCTGCGAAGACGTCGTCATCGGCGACAACTGCGACATCTACCCTGGCGTCTACGTCGGACCGGGATGCCAGTTGGGCGACAATGTGACTGTCCACCCGAATGCGGTTCTGTACCACGATGTCATCCTGGGAAACCGCGTCATCTTACACGCCAACGCGGTCTTGGGAGCCGATGGCTTCGGATACCGGTTTGAATCAGGCCGCTTCGAGCGGATTCCGCACTTCGGCAATGTCGAAGTCGCCGACGATGTCGAGATTGGTGCCGCCACGACAATTGACCGCGGAATGATTGGTCCAACGGTCATCGGCGAAGGAACCAAGCTGGACAACCAGGTCATGATCGGGCACAACTGCCGACTTGGAAAGCACAACGCATTCGCATCGCAGGTCGGCTTCGCCGGGTCCGTTTCGACGGGCGATTACGTCCGTTGCGCAGGCCAGGTGGGTGTGGCAGATCACGTCCATCTCGGCGATGGTTGCGTTCTGGGAGCCAAAGCCGGCGTCCACAAAGACATGCCCGGCGGACAGACATTTATCGGCACGCCCGCCACACCAGAGCAGGAACAGTACCGCTTGGTGATGGCCATGCGTCGCCTGCCCGAAATGCGCCGACAACTCAAAGAGTTGACCGCACAAGTTGCAGAACTGACCGACCAACTCAGCCCTCAAGCAGCCCCTCCCTTGAAGTCGTGACACAGTCAAAATACGCACATCGCTGGGATAGCGACGGAGCCCGCTATATCGGGCGTACGCCGAGGCGATTTGGAATTCTGGCCGGCAGCGGCCGCTTCCCGATTGTCGTCGCGGAAACCGCGCGCCAACAGGGCCATACGGTCATCGGGATCGGCGTGGACGGCATGGCCGACGAAACGCTGGCCGAAGCCTGTGACGACTATGTGACGGTTCCACTGGCGGGCATCGGCCGGGCCATTCGTCAGTGCAAGCGGGCTCGCCTGCAACACATCGTGATGGCTGGAAAGATCGAAAAGTCGGTTCTGTTCCATCCCCTTCGAATCTTCAAGCTTCTGCCAGACTGGCGGACGCTTCATATGTGGTACCGTTACTGCCGCGAGAACCGCAAAGACGACACGCTGCTGTTAGCCGTCATTCGCGAGTTCGAACGGGACGGTATTCATTTCGGCTCGGCTCTCGATTACTGTCCGGAGTTGCTCGTGAAACACGGATTTCTGACACGCCGCAAGCCCTCGCCAGCGCAATGGAACGACATCCACTTCGGCTGGGGAATCGCCAAA
>CALJUK010000454.1 GCA_937975745.1 uncultured Planctomycetaceae bacterium
AGGCCTTTCCGAAGACGAGTCTTCCGGACAACTGCTCTTCTTTTGCGCTTTGAGGTTTCTCGACCAGGGTCCCATTGATGAATAGCCGAATTGATCGACCTGGATTCCCCGAATAGACACAGGCGAAGTAAGTCGCGTCCTGCACGCGGTGTTGATTGAGAACCACGGTGGCAGGGTCATCGATCCTTCCGAACCCCCAGGAATCAAGATCTGACGAGAAACCGAGCGGGTTCATCTGCCACACGGTGTCAAATGGCGTATCGACCACCTTGGACTGCACTCTCGCGATGCCTTCGACCGTGATCGGATGACTTCCGTCGTATGTCAGTGATGGAATCTCAACGTAGTCATCGACTCCATCAAACTGCAGCGCATAGTTCGGTTCCTCAACGATTGACGGTTCGATCACACCGCCGTCCCAGTTGATCCGACAGCGCGGCAGTGCCGCGTGCAGTGAATTCACACCGTCGGCCGTTACGTTCGTTTCATTGAGTTCGACCCTCCTCAGACGGCTGAGCTCATCAAGGTGTGCCAGCGCGGCGTCATCAATCCCAAGTTGATTGAGGACAAGTGATTCGAGTTGCAGCATCTCACTCAACGGCTTCAGATCCTCGACGCTCAATTGCGGATTCGTCGCGAGTCTGAGTGACTTCAGATTCTTGAATTTCGAGATGACGACCAACGATTCGCCGTCGATGCACGTGACTTTGCGCAGAAACAAGCCCTCGAGCCGCGGAGCGTCGGCAAGAATCGCCAAGCCCGAGTTGCTGAACCCGGAGGCCGGCTACAAGGCAAGCAACCGTAAGTGCTGCAGCGGTGATATCGCGCGTAAGCCACGATCCGTGACACGCCCCAGGGTGTCCTCAAGAGTCAGCTGTTCCACCAGCGGCGAGTGCTGTGCAAGGTGTTCCAGAACTTCATCGCTGATGGCAGTCGGTGGAAGGCCGAGGATCTTCAATCTCGGCAGCCGCGCACGAAGCATGCCGGCATCGGATACCTTCGTATAACCCAATGCGACGTCTTCCAGACTCGGGCAAGTTGCCAGGATCTCAGGCGCGCCGTCTCCCAGCGACCAACAATAGCCCAGGTGGGCGACTCGCAAGTGCTCGAGATTGGTCAGAAACGAGATATCCGTCGTCGTGGAGATCTCGCCGCTGTGATCCTGATTTCCGAGGCGGACCCCGACCAACTCAAAATCGTCAGCCGGCAATGGGGTGTTTCGCGTATGTGTACTTTCCTGACCGGACGGCGACCGAATCGTGACGACGCCCTCCAGTTCAAGCACTCGCAATGCGGCCACCCGGTCCCTTTCATAGGACGCGGGCGCCGGCACACGGACCCAGGTCGCGCCGTGGATCGTGCCGTGGTGGTCGTTGCCGGATGAGTCGATCAGCGTCTCCCCCTCGCCCTCGTCGAAGTGGTACAGCGCCAGCGTGTGTTCGTCCGGCTCAAAGCGCTGCTCGGGGGTGAAATCCTCGGTGTAGCGGGCGATGTCGGAGATGCGGACTTCGTCGATCTGGCCAGCGAAGAAGAATTGCGGGCCGTTTGGATGGGGATTAGCTCCAAGAGCAATCGGAATGCTCGACGCAATCACATCGCCTTGAAGATCCGCCTCGTCCGCGGATTGAACCTGCTGGCCGTTCACGAACAACCTTGCCTGTTGACCGTCGAAAACTCCGGCCAAATGAACAACTTCGCCAAAATGTACCTCACCGGCCGTCTGGCCACGCCAATCGCTGTCGTGAACGACGAAACGCCATTGATTGCCGAGTCGTTCCAACGACAGCCCGGCGTTCTGAGCGTCTGAGATGATGGCTGGCTGGTGGACATCGCTCTGCTCGTACGGCACAACCCAACATTCAACCGTGATCGGATGAGTGCCGTCGTAGTTCAGGCCCGTGTCGACGTAATCGTCCACCCCGTCGAACTGCAGGCCGAAGTTCTCCCCCGCCGGGCCCAGCGGCGTGTCGTCCCAGATGACCTCGCAGTCGGGGTGCTGCTCGCGGAAGCGGGCGACGCCCTCGGCGGTCACGTTGGTACCGGTCAAATTGATGCGTTCTACCGGCGATGAAGACAGAGCATCGAGCCCCGCATCCGTAATCTCCGCATTGAACAAATGCAGCGACTGGAGTCCGTCCAGGCGCGCCAGTTCAGAGAGGGTCCCGTCAGTGACCTGCGTTGTGCCAAGATTGATCGATGCGAGGAGCGGAGTCCGCTGCACGATATGAGCGACCCCCGCATCCGTGACTTGCGTCGTGCCGAACAACAGCCCGCTAAACCGCCCGATGTTCGGATGCTCGGCCAGCGCATGCAGTGCTTCGTCCGTCAGAGCTTTTGACGTGTTGCATTCCACGCTCTGCAGCCACCGCAACGGGGCCAGCATTCCCAGATGCTCGTCCTGAGCGTCCTTGGGAAGACCCAGAGCGATGATTCCGGAATGTCGAACCTCCGGTGGACGCCTTCCCTCATACTCCG
>CALJUK010000455.1 GCA_937975745.1 uncultured Planctomycetaceae bacterium
AAGCAAGTGCAACTGGCCTGGCAGCAGCTAACCCCGCAGTGCCGCGATGAGACCGATCAGATTGGCCTTGTAACCTCCGCAAAAAACGGCCTCTGCCGAATGCGCTCGAATCAGGTTGACCAATTCGCAGACAGCCCGCCACAAGTGGGGTGTGTCATGCTGAAGCTGTGTCGCGGAGATTCCACGGCGGGTGGCTTCCTCTAAAAAGGACTGGCAGAGTCCGCCTTCCGAAAACGACACGACATGGGTCTCGAACCGCGGAGTCAGTGCGTCGGCCAGACCGAGAATTTGACGCTCGGGACCACCCAAGAAACGAGATGATGTGAGTTGAATAATGGACATCAAGCGTCGGGGTTCGTCGTGGATGATACCGGTGAGTTTCGACTATTCTGCCGTCGATGCGTGCGGAATGGGGTCGGCACACGATGATCGGATGTCGTGACTGTTTGCGTCTTCCGCGATCGTTGCGGACCAGGCGGCGCCCAGCTTCTCTGCCAGAATGTCCCAGTCGTATTTCGCGACGACGACCTCGCGGGCGGCTGTCGCCAGCGATCGCATGCGTTCAGGCTGCTTGATCGCCTGAATGAGTCTGGAGGCCAGTTCGTCGTTCGAGTTGACGACGAGCAGGTGCTTGTCGGGGATGAGTTCAAGCCCTTCCATTCCGACCCGCGTCGAAACGCAGGGAAGTCCTGCCGCCGCGGCTTCTAAAATCTTCAATCGTGACCCGCCTCCGATTCGCAATGGCACTGCCATGACGGTTGACTGTTGCAAATAGGGCAGGGTCGAGTCGACATCGGCGTGCAGGACCGCTCCCTCGACTTCGGCAATGCGGGTCGACATCCAGGCGGGGGGCTGGCTACCGACAATCTGAAGTTGGGCGTTCGGAATGGCCCGTCGTACCGTCGGGAAGATGGTGTCCAGAAGGCTCTTCACTGCGTCCTGGTTCGGGCGGTAACCCAACATTCCCAGAAAGAGGATTGTTGCCGGCTGTCGAGGCTCTGTGTTCGAACGAATGGCGGTGGTATCAACTCCGTTCTCGACGACACCGACCGAACAGCGGTTGTTTGCCATTCGTTGCGCCAGCGCTGCATCGGTATGACTGACACAAATCGTTTGATTGGCCGCCGAGAACACCCAACGTTCAAAACGATCCATCTTGAGTCGTTGCCGTCGAATGTACCAACGCTTGATGGGGTTGGCTTCCGTTTCTTCGAGACGTTGCCAGATGACTGTCTCGACATTGTGGCCCATCATGACCCAGGGCTTAGACTTTTCTCTACGGAACAGTTCCGCAAGCGGTGCCAATTCGCACTGCCACAGATCGACGGGATCGTTCGCAGCCAGACGCTGCATGGCCGAACGCATTTCGGCGGTCGCGTGCATGCAAGCCTGGTAGGGGAGTGGCGAGGCGAGATTGGCGAGAAGATTCGCATAATACCGAATGCCGCGCCGGACAATGGGCTTGCGTTGAACCACCTGGCAGCGGATTCCACGTTGCTGGAAGTACTCGACGGCGGGTTCTACTTCAGACTGATCTTCGTTGCAATGCGCCACCAGTGTGATGCGAAAGTGGTCAGACAGCCGGACCAGCAGATTGGTTGTACGCAATCGATGGCCGCTGTGCGTCGGGTACGGAAACGCTTCCGCGATGACTGCCACATGAGGCCGCGTATCAACTTCGCGGTTTGTTGGATGCGGCGCCATCATCTGGAACCAACCTGGAGAGAAAGGGGCGTGTCCGACTGCTGAGGCGATTGTTTCGGACCACACAAGGCCTCGACCAGGACACCATAGCCGGCGGCGGCGTGAATCGTGGCGAACACCGCGGGCAGCCAGCAGAAGAGGATCGCACGGCGATGACGCAGGGCGACCGTCGCGGAGACAAGGAGCACCACCGAGAAGGAAATACCTATGACGGGACCATAACCGAGAGAGAAGGAGGGATTGAGCACGGTCGCTAGCGATCACAAAACGACCGC
>CALJUK010000456.1 GCA_937975745.1 uncultured Planctomycetaceae bacterium
GGAGGAAAGGTCGGTGAGACCAGTTCGCTGTTTCAACGAGTCCTGCTTGAAATGACGTCGTCGAACTACAATCCCCGATCGTCGGCGATCGAGATGGCATCGGATGCCACCCGATACGCGGCATCCAATCCGGCTCCGGTCAAACCCGTTGCCGTTGGATCGGAGACCGTCGTGAATCCGGAGGGGCGGGGGACACCCAATCTGGTTGGTTCGGATCGTTCGGCACCGACCAGCGGTGTCTGGAACAAGCTGTTTCCGTCCCCCGACGCCGAGCCCCCGGTCGATCCCCGCCTGAGCTGCGCCAATGTCCGCCTCGGACATTTCGTCATCGAAGAGCGGATCGGCAGTGGCGGCATGGGAGCCGTCTTTCGGGCCCTCGACACCCGGCTTGACCGGCAGGTCGCCCTGAAAATTCTGACACCCGGTCAATCGATGGACCAGTCTTCGATTCGCCGGTTCGAGAACGAGGCCCGGGCCGCGGCGAAGCTGGACCACGACAACATCGCCCGCGTTTTCTACATTGGCGAAGACGAAGGGCTCCGCTTTATCGCGTTCGAATTCGTCACCGGGGTCAATGTTCGTGAGCTGATCCAACAGCGGGGACGCTTTGAACCAGATGAAGCCATCAACTACACGCTGCAGGTTGCAGCGGCACTCAATCACACGTCGGCAGCCGGCGTTGTTCACCGGGACATTAAGCCCTCCAACATCATTGTGATGCCCAATGGCCGGGCCAAACTGGTCGACCTGGGACTGGCCCGAAAGGAGTCCGCCGACGCCTCGGCTGATCTGACATTGGCCGGCACGACGTTGGGAACGTTCGACTATATTTCGCCCGAGCAGGCTAAAGATCCCCGTAACGTCGACGTCCGCAGCGACATCTATTCGCTCGGCTGCACGCTCTATCACATGCTGGCTGGCGAACCCCCTTATCCCAGGGGAACAGTCCTGCAAAAGCTGCTCGATCACCAAGGGAAAACGCCTCCCGATCCGGCCGTCCACAACAAACGAGTCACACGTCGGCTCAGCAGTATCGTCCGCAAAATGATGTCGAGCCGGCCTGACGGACGCTACCAAACACCCGATGATCTCATCCACGACCTGATGCTCGCCGCGAGCGAACTGGGTCTGACCGGTATCAGTGCAGAAGGGCTGATCTGGCAATCCTCGGCGCCGCCCAGCGGACGGCGTTTCATGGAACGGCATCTGGGCTGGATGGCCACGGTGGTCGCTTTGCTGATTATCACCGTGCTGCTGGAACGCTTTCCCGCGATTTCGCCTCCGGCCGATTCCGTGCCGGGAAGCGCTGCACCGCAGACTACAGCTGGCGGTTCGGCAGCCACTTCGTCGACTGATGGCCAACTCGCCTTGAACGACAGCAACAGCGACGAGCCGACGCCGGCGCTGCCCGGCCCGTCGGGGACGCCGGAAAACGGATCGACGGAATTTCGGCCCATTCCACTGGCGTTACCTCCGCCCGGTGCCGTCAGGACGTCCGTGCCCGCGCCTCAGGGCGTGGGTCCGCTGGGTACCCTCGTTCGCCTGGGAGGCTCGGGGCTCGAAACAGCTGCGACGTCCGACACACCGGGAGCTTCGGGCGACCTGTTCGGTGACCCGGCACTCAAGCCGCTCAGCACCATTCCCTCGTCCCCCCGCAGCTCGCCCGAGAGCATCGCCTCCAGCCGTCCAGTCGCGCCGTCGCCAGGCAGCAACACGGCGGGGTCACCCGGCGGGAGCCCGCGCAGCCCGGCCGTCGCATTCAAGCCGACTCAAAAGTTGCCCCAAGCGGGTGTCACCCGCGACCAGCCCTCGTCACCGGCCAAGCCTGCTCCAATGCCCGTTCCGGCGGCAGAGCAACTTCCGGCAATCAGCATTGTCGAGACATTGCCGGCCGAATCGCAGAGCTTTGCGACGCTGGAAGCCGCCTGTGCCGCTGCCGAGGAAGGAAGCGTCATCGAACTCCGTTTTAACGGACGTCGGCAGGAAACACCGATTCGCATCACGCGGAAAAACATCGCCATTCGGGCTGCGCGTGGATTCCAGCCAGTCATCGAATTTATCCCGATCGAGATTCCGGCCGAAGGCCACCAGACCCGCATGATCACGGTGACCGGTGGTTCGGTCAGCCTGATTAACATCGGTGTGGAACTCACGGTTCGGGATGAGATCGCGACGGACCGCTGGGCGATCTTCTCGCTACAGGGGACTGAACAGGTCAGGCTGCGGGGCGTTGCGGTCACACTGCGCAATCCACAGCATCGGTCGGCCGTTGTCGTCGAATGGCTGCCTCGGGATCGGGGCGAGTTTGGCGATATGAACATGATGAAGCGGCAGGCACGCGAGCCACTCCGCTTCGAGATTCAGGCCTCGATGTTGCGGGGGACGGGCGACTTGTTCCTGGTGGCCCACAACGAACCCTGCCGGTTCGACCTGCAGGACGTCGCCGTCGCGTTGGACGGTAACCTGCTGTATCAGCTGGGAGGCAGTGAGCGGGCGGCCGACGCCGAACGGCTGGAACTGAAGCTGGACCGTTGCACGTGCATCCTGGGTCAGTCGCTGGTGAAAGTGGAAGCCGGCGACCAGTTCCCGCGCGAACTGATGCCGCTGCATGTCTCGGCCCGCAACAACATCCTTTCCAGCGAGCTCTCCGAGCCGCTGATCTCGATGTCGGGCAACATGCCTCCGGCGGATTTCGAAAAACTGTTGAGCTGGAGTGGCGAGAAGAACTTCTTCGACGACTATTCGAACATGTGGTCGATCTCGTCGCTGCAGTCGTCAGCTCCGTCCGGACAGGTCGACTACGACGTCTGGAAGCAGTGGGGCCGGCAGATCAGCTCGGTCGGTGGTGAAAATCGGCCCATCGTCTGGCGGCGGACAGAACTCCCCTCGGAATGGAGTCGCATCGTTCTGGACGACTTCGCACTCGATCAGGATGCGCTGGACAACCCGGCCGTTGAAGGGGCCGATGACGGCAGCAATGCGGGAGTCGACCTGACGCAACTCGGCGCCATCCCCGGTGAGGCCGTTCTGCCGCCAATCCCCCGCCGATAGACCGGGTGCCGATAGGCCGCCGAGTCAGGGTTGAAGCTACTTGCGGCTGGTGGTCCGCAGCGCAGCGTCGAGTGGTCGCCGCGAGATCTCCTGCCAGTGGCGGATGTCGATCTCGTAAGGACCGCTGGGCTCGGCATAGCTGCCAAAGTCGGCCAGATACTTCTCCAGGCGAGCCACCTTCTGGTCGGTCGTCAATTCGCCGGGATACTTCGAGTCCGGAATCCGGCCCCAGACGATGTGTGAACCGCCCCGTGTCCGCAGGCTGAACAGCAGATCGTCTGGCTGGGTGTCGACTGGAATGTGGGTTGGGGCCAGAATCGCCTCCAATTGCAGTTTCTCCCAGACGTCAGCCAGCCCGGCTGCGAGTTGGGCGGCTCCTGTCACGGACGAATCGCCCCACGAAGTACCGGCCGGCCCGCCTGGTGTCGAGCGGATGTTTTCGACTTTCAGGAAGCGGTCGGTGTCTGAGACAGAGAAGTCGGCTGGCGGCAGCAACACTCCGGTCGAGTCGATCGGATACATTCCCACGGAGACATGCACCATCGCTACCGGCTCGCGGTATTTGAGGGACACGTCAATCCCGCCGGCCAGTGACTTGCGAACCTGCTGGACTTCGGCCACCCAGGGATGCAGTCGAAAGGCTTCGGCCATAGTTTTCGAAAGTCCCGTGTCGAGCGAATTCAACCTCCCCTGTAGATTGGCCTGCGTGAGAACCTGGTTG
>CALJUK010000457.1 GCA_937975745.1 uncultured Planctomycetaceae bacterium
GAGCTCAGGGACCTGGACGAATCGCCGTTCGTCTGACCCGTTGATGAAATCGACTGCCGCTTCAGGCGATGTGGCCAGTACCACTCCCTGCGATGCAACTGCAGCGGCTGGACGGATCTCGCGGATGCCTTCTCCCAAATTGACAGAGTCCACCCAGCGAATTGACACGTTGTCCTGCCGTTGGCTACGGACGACGGCCGTCGGTCCATCGGGATTCTTGGCGTTGAAGCCTGCGGCCAACAGGTTCAGGCCCACGTCGAGCGTGTTGTCAACTCCCTCAGCGAGCGAACCCGCTGGTGAACTGCCATTGACCATTGGGGACGTCTTGTCGGCTGGTTCTGCAAGATCGACCTCAAGTGCGGCGACGAGGTCGGCATGGCGAGGCGCAGCCGATCCGCCCGCACCGTCTGGCGTCGATTCGGGTGCTGTCATATAGGCAATCCATTCCTGCCCCAGCCGCGGGAGCAGGTGGTCCGCCGCATCCCAACCGAGGAGCAGTCCTCGAAGAACTCGACGGCGTTCGGGAAGTTCTTGCCGCTCGTGATCGGGCATATTCGCCACAGCCAAACGGAGGAAGTCCCCGAGTGCACTCCGCCCGGTCATCAGCAGGACCATGTTGGCCGGGACACGCTCGACGATCTTGGGACGCTGCATTGCGGTCCCAACGAGTTGTTTCCAGGGGGCAGGTAGATCGCGGTCGTTCCAACTGATGGCAACTTCGGCACCCAGACCGTGGTCCATTCGCCAGCCGACCGCTAACGCTCGAACCCGCTCGGACAGTGGGTCGAGTTGGGGGATGTCTCCGGTCAGTTTGTTCTGCCAGTCCGGCCAGCGGTGTGGATCGGTGAAGAGGACGGCAGCTGTGTCTGCGTGGAGTTGTTCACGCAGTTGTTGATATTCGGCCCGGGCACTGAGCCCTGCGGTACCGTCGACGGGGCGTTTGTCGCGGGCCGCATTTTGCGTGATGATGGCCTGCAGACGAGATTCTGAAGTCGTCACGGCAAAAAAGGTGTCTGTCACTGTGTAGTAGACGAACTGCCCGCGTTTCTCGCTGCGCGTGTAATCGATACCGGCATGACTCAACTGAGTGACCTGCCGCTCTTCGAGCCGAGCCCAGAGGT
>CALJUK010000458.1 GCA_937975745.1 uncultured Planctomycetaceae bacterium
GCTGAAGTGTGGTGTGTTGTCCGTTCGGATCGGTCCAATCCCCAAGCAGGACGCCGGCCTGTCATACGATGTACTTCGAGAAGTTCTGAATACGCTGGCCCGTTATGGCAACCGCGTGGGGACGATCCTGGCCGTCACGCCTTCGGGTGGCGACCCGGAAGCCCTGCTGGATGTGTTGCAGCAAGTGACTGAAGGCCCCATCGGTGTGAATTTCGATCCGGCGGTCTACGCGATGCACGGCATTGACAGTCTGCATGCGTTGCGGACGCTGCACACATTCGTGTCGCAGTTTCGTGTTCGGGATGGTGTCCGGGACGTTGAAGACCAGGGAGTCGAAGTCCCCGTCGGTCGGGGAGAAGTCGAGTGGGATGCGCTCCTGCCGATGTTGGACGACACCAGTTTCGAAGGGTGGATGTGTGTGGAGCGGACGGCCGGAGACGATCGCATCGGCGACTGTGGCCGGGCGATCGAGTTCCTCAAGCGAGTCATGCTCCGCTGATGTTCGAGCCCCGGTTCTGCAACACACTTTCGGCTGACCGCAGCCATTCTCGCCTGTATTGAAACTGCTTCTTGAGGAGTCAGTGAAACTGATGGAGTCCTCACAGCGGATGCTGTTCGATTCGACACTGCTGTCCGTCACCGAATTGACTCGCCAGCTGAAAGAGTTGGTCGAGGCGAATTTCCCGGAGGTACAGGTGACGGGAGAGATTTCCAATCTGACGCGGGCCGCCTCGGGGCATGTGTACTTCACGCTGAAAGATCAGGACGCGCAACTGCGAGCAGTGGCCTGGCGGGGCACTGCCAGTCGGTTGCGGTTCGATCTTCACGACGGGCTGGAAGTCGTCGCGACCGGCGGAGTCGAAGTTTACGCGGCGCGTGGTTCGTATCAGTTGATTGTCCGGGACTTGCAGCCCCGCGGAATGGGGGCGCTGGAGCTGGCGTTCCGACAACTCCAGGAGAAGCTGTCAGCCGAGGGGCTGTTCGCACCCGATCGGAAACGCCCGATCCCACGACTTCCCCGGCGGATTGCCTTGGTGACCAGTCCCACGGGGGCAGCCGTCCGCGACATGCTACAGGTCATCACACGCCGCTGGCCTCCGGCGGACATCGTCATTCTGCCCGTGGCTGTCCAGGGGGAAGGGGCCGCTCGGCAGATTGCCGGAGCGCTGAACATGGTCGGCAGTATTCCCGACGTCGACGTTGTCATTACCGGTCGGGGAGGGGGCAGCCTCGAAGATTTGTGGGCCTTCAACGAAGAGATTGTCGCGCGGGCCATCGCGGCGTGTACTGTCCCGGTTATTGCAGCCGTCGGTCACGAAACCGATGTCAGCATCGCCGACCTGGTCGCTGACCGCCGCGCGTTGGCTCCGAGTGAAGCGGGAGAACTGGTTGTTCCTCGCCTGTCCGATGTTGTGATGGGCCTGAATGCTGCCCGCGATCGGATGGTTTCCGCACTCAAGCGGCGGGCCAGATCGGCTCGGGTCGAATTGTCGGCCATTTCTCACCGCAGCGTCTTTCGCCGCCCGTACCAGCGAGTTTTTGAACTGGCGAATCAACTCGACGAACTGGATGGTCGGATGCGGCGGGCCATGCGCCGCCAGTTGGGGCACGCTCGTCAGAGGCTTGGACAGCAGGCCGAGACAATGGAGGCCTTCAGCCCGCTGAAAGTGCTCCAGCGGGGCTATTCCATGACGACTCGCCAATCGGACAGCATGATTGTGAAAAGATGTTCCGAGGTGTCAGTCGGGGACGAGTTGGTCACACGTCTGGCAGATGGGAAGATCATCAGTCGAGTGGAATCCACCGACGACGCTTGAGACAAATCCGCCGCGAACAACCAACAGTCGGTCAGACCGAAGAAGAATTCAGACTGAAGCAAGACGGAGACGAAACGTGGCCAAGAAGAAAGCCAGCCAACCCGCGGACGAGTCCAACCCCACTCCGACCCGAACGTTTGAAGAATCTCTGGCGGAATTGCAGGAGATTGTCTGCGAACTGGAAGAAGATTCGCTTGGCCTGGACGAATCGATGCAGCGATTCGAGGCGGGGATTGCGATGTTACGGGAATGTTCGCGCACTCTGGACAACGCCGAGCAGCGGATCGAAATGCTGACAGGAATGGATGCCGACGGAAATCCCGTCACGGAACCGTTTGACTCTTCCGCGTCGGCAGAGGGGGCGG
>CALJUK010000459.1 GCA_937975745.1 uncultured Planctomycetaceae bacterium
CATGACCGGCCAGAACGCCGCCCGGCATGGCGCGACCAACTGGATCAATCCCCGCACCAACAACGCCGGTTCCAATGGCCCGTCCGACTGGAACTGGGCTGGTCTGAGTGACAGCGACGTCACGCTTCCCGCGACGCTCCGCCAGTGCGGCTACCGCACAATCCATGTTGGCAAGGGACACTTTGGCGCGGAGAAATACCCCGGCGAATTCCCACACAATCTCGGCTTCGACGTCAACGTCGCCGGCCATGCCTGGGGGGCACCCGGGAGTTACTACGGCGAGAAGAACTACGGAGCGCTCACAAAGAGGACAGCCGCCGCCGTCCCCGGACTGGAGAAGTACCACGGGACCGACACGTTCCTGACCGAGGCCCTCACGATCGAGGCCAAACGGCATGTGACCGAAACCGTCAAGCAGGGACAGCCGTTCTACCTTTACTTCGCCCAGTACGCGGTGCATGCCCCATTCGACTCTGACCCTCGGTTTGCGGCCCATTATGCGGACTCAGGAAAACCGCCCGCCGCACAGGCCTTCGCCACATTAATTGAAGGGATGGACAAGTCGCTGGGAGACCTGCTGGACCATTTCGAGGAATTGGGCGTCGCGGAAAATACGCTGGTGTTCTTTCTGGGAGACAATGGTTCCGATGCGCCGCTGGGGAATCAGCACGACGTCGCATGTGCTGCTCCACTCCGGGGCAAGAAGGGGGCTCACTACGAAGGAGGAATGCGTGACCCCTTCATTGCCGCGTGGGCCAAACCGGCCGCCGGCAATCCCTTCCAACAGAAGCTGCGTATTCCAGCCGGCACGATCCAACCGCAAGTGGCCGCCGTCCACGATCTGTTTCCCACGATTCTGGCACTCGTCGACTGCAAGTCACCGAAAGGCCATCTCGTGGATGGAACTCGACTGCAGCGATTGCTCACTGGCCAGCCAGATCCCGATCGGAAACAGCAGTTCCTGATGCACTATCCGCACGGGGTACACCGCAGCAACTACTTCACCGTGTGGCGAGACGGCGACTGGAAGGTGATCTACCACGCCCTGCCCGACAAGCCGACGACGGGTGGTTTCATTCAATTCGACGGAGGCCACTACCAGCTGTTCAATCTGGCGGATGACCCGTTCGAGTCGACGAATCTGGCGCAGTCCCGTCCGCAAGAATTACGACGGATGATGCAAGGAATGATTGCCGCGCTGGAAGCCCACCAGGCAGTCTATCCGGTGGACGATGACGGAAACCTCGCGAAGCCCACGCTGCCGTAATTGCGTCAGCGAGTGACGGCACGCAACGGCAACGCTAATGCCTGTCGCAACTGTGATGTTAGTCGTCTGAGTGGCGTTACTCGTCTAAGGGAAGTAGCTCGACCTTGCGGAACTGAACCGGATGGCTTTCCGACTGCAGCGAGATGGTCCCCCCGGTCAGAATCGGGCCGCCGTTCAGTTTGATCAATTCGCGAGTGTGGGCCTCGGTGTCATCCAGTTGTGGCTGGGTGTATTCGAGGACCGGCTTGCCGTTGACGAAGTGTCGCATCAACTTGCTGCCGTGTACTTCCACCTCGACGGTAACCCATTGGTCGCCGTGATAGGTCTGTGATTTCGACTGCGTGCAATGCCGCTTGAGCAATCCACCGTCCATCACCACATGGGTGTAAGGCGTGCAGAGGTTGGCCGTCGGGCGAGGATCGTTCCCATTGCCACCGAGCAGCTGAACCTCGATGGATGCGGGGAAGTCCTGATCGACGGCCATCTGCTGTGGCGTTTCACCATGCAGCATGAGACCACTGTTGCGCGTCGCCCATCCGGGACCATCAGAGATCTGATCGCCGACGAAGCGGTATTCGACACGCAACCGATACCTCGAAAAGCTCTTGTTGTAAAACAAATGGCCAAACCGGTTCTCGAACTTGTCGTAGCCGTCGTAGTTCACGGTGAGCAGACCGTCTTCGACCCGAAATGTATTGGCGAAATTCTCACCGGCCGGAAAACCCCGGATTTTGGGAGTCCAGCCCTCGAGATTCTGGCCGTTGAACAGGGGAATCCACTTGTCTTTCTTGGTGTCGGCCTTGGACGAGGCGGCCGGCGACTGGGCGCTGACAGTCCGGGTTTGCCACCAGCCACCGCGCGGCGTGAAGTCGGCCTGAAGAAATTGCGCGTGCTCAGCTTCGCGGCGGGGCAGGCCGACTTTGCGAAGTTGTTCCATCGCGGCAACGTCAGCGGCGTGGTTGTAATTGGGATTCGGCGTGGGGAATCGCGCACCGGTCTCTTTCAGCCAGACATCCAGGTCTTGTGCAAGTTCGGCCGTTAAAGCTGGCTGCTCCTTGGCCCGATCGTGTTGTTCGCCGACGTCGTTGGCCAGGTTGTACAACTCCTGCCGGCCGTCTTCGAAATAGCGGATCAGTTTCCAGTCACCGCGGCGAACAATGGCCGATGGCTCGCCTCCTTGATTTCCATAGTTGGGATAATGCCAGTAGAGACTTCGCGGGGGCATCTGTTTTCCCTGGAGAGCCGGTACAAGGCTGACGCCGTCGAGGTGTTGCTGCGGCATCAAGGGCAGGCCGGCGATGTCGAGAATCGTTGGATACAGATCCATGCCGATGGCGAATGCGTCGCTCGTCTTTCCGCTGGTGACACCCGGCCAGTGGATATAGAGCGGCTGTCGGATCCCCCCTTCCCACTGTCGTCCTTTCCCACCGCGAAACGGCAGGCAGGCCGTCGCAAAGCCATCTCCCGACGAGACACCCCCGTTGTCCGACGTGAAAATGACAACCGTGTTGTCGGCCAGTCCACTCCGATCGATCGCGGCGAGAACCGTCCCGACGGCCTGATCCAGCGCTTCCATCATACCGGCATAGACGGGGTGGTCCTGCACCTGCCGGACTTCTTTCGTGCGATCGATGAGGAACCGCTGCTTCGTTTCGGTCAGACCCGTCCGTTCGGCTTTGTTGCGGTACTTGCTCCAGAGTTCTTCCGTTGACTGAATCGGACTGTGGACCGAATAGAAGGAGAGCATCGCGAAGAACGGCTGCGATTTGTGCGATTCGATGAACTCGGCAGTCTCGCGCCCCAGACGCAACGGTAGCGATTCGCCCGCTGGCCCGTTTGCCAGTGCCGGATTGCGATACGGCGAGAAGTACCCGCCGGGGGGCGATCCCGCATGGTGGCCACCCTTGTTGATGTCGTAGCCCTGTTCGCGCGGGCCGAATCCGTCACTCCCCAGATGCCACTTGCCGGCAAAGAATGTCTTGTAGCCGTTGTCCCGCAGCACCTCGGCAATGGTGACTTCTTCCAACGGAAGCTGCATGTCGTAGGCAGCTGGCAGCAGGGCTGTGTTCCGCTTCCAGTTTTCCGGCTGGTTCTGACGGCCGTGAGCGATGTAGTCGGTAATGTTGACGCGAATCGGCGACTTGCCGGTTTGAATGGCCGCACGGGACGGACTGCAGACCTGACAGGCCGAGTAAGCGTTCTCGAATCGAGTCCCGTTCGCAGCGATCCGGTCGATGTTGGGTGTCTCGTAGAAGGTGCTTCCTTCGCAACCGAGATCCTGCCGGCCCAGGTCATCGACCAGAATCAGTACAAAGTTGGGTGCCGCGTGAACGACCGCACCACAGAGACTCAGGACAACGGCCAGCAGACACGCCGGCAGCAGGCAAAGATGTCGCATCGTATTTCTCGCTTCGAACATCTGGGGAAAAATCGCAGCATACTGCGGGAACAGCTGTATCATCTCAGACGGGATCGCCACAGGCTACCATACCGTCGGCATTTTGGAATTCGACCCGTTTGTCATGCGGCCCGATGGTCGCGCGGCGCGAAATGCCAGCCGACCCGTGGGTTTCCGTGGCAAACTGTGTTACTTTGGATGCCTTTCCCGGAGATCGGTTGAGGATCCAGACCATGCAAGCGACGAAGTTCCTACCGGCAGTCGTCCGGGCAGTCATCATGGCTGGCTTGATCTCCGTCTGGCTCCCCACACCCATGCGGGCTGCCGACCGGACAACCAGCGACCGGACAACCAGCGACCGGACAACCTGGAATCTGTCCACACTGTCGCAGCCACCGAAATTTCGTTGGGTCGACGAAACGAGCCCGATCCGTTCGCTGCTGTACTCGGGTGAACCCTACCAAGGCCAATCGACGGAAGTCTTTGCCTTCTACGCCACGCCGGCCACGTTGCTGGGCGAACCGGCCGCCGCGAAGAAAGGATTCCGTCCCCCGTATCCAGCCGTCGTGCTGATTCATGGTGGAGGCGGGACGGCCTTTCCCGAATGGGTGCAGTTGTGGGCGAAACGGGGTTACGTCGCGATTTCGATGGATTTGTCAGGGCATCGACCCGTCGAACCGAAGTTTGACCCACAATCCGGCATGCTGTCGGCTGACAACAAACACGGCGGCCAGCCGCGGACACGCCTGGAACACCCGGGCCCCGATCAATCGCACGCCGAGAAGTTCGATTCGATCGGTGGCGACACCAGTGACGACTGGCCCTTGCATGCCGTCTCAAACGTCATTCGCGCTCACTCGTTGATTCGCAGCTTCCCGGAAGTCGACGCGCAACGGACAGCCGTCACGGGCATCAGCTGGGGCGGGTACACCACCTGCCTTGTCGCATCTGTCGACAACCGTTTTCAGGCGGCAGTCCCGGTGTATGGTTGCGGCTTCCTGCACGAAGGAGAATCCGTTCAGAAGCCGAGCATTGACCGCCTCGATCCCGAGCGCCGCGCACTTTGGATTCGCCGGTACGATCCGTCCAGTCATCTGGGGCGATGTCGTGTGCCAATCTTCTTCGTCAACGGAACGAACGACAAACACTACCCGCTGGACAGCTATCTGAAATGTTACCGACTGGTTCCGGGGCCGAAAGAAATCCGCATCGAGGTCAACATGCCGCACAGCCACCTTTCTGGATGGCGACCGGAGGAGATTGGCCTGTTTATCGATTCGAAACTTCGCAACACGCCCGCCTTGCCTGTTCCAGGTAAGCCAAAAATCAATGGAAATCAGGCCACGGTGAGCTATCAGTCGGACCTTCCCGTTCGCTCGGCGAAGCTCAATTTCACCACCGACACCGGGCCGCTGGTTGCACGCAAGTGGCAGAGCGTCCCTGCGAAAGTCAGTGACGGTCTGGTGACAGCCGAAAAACCGCCCGAGAACGCAACCATCTGGTATTTCACACTGCAGGACGAACGGAATGCGATGGTGAGCACACCCGTGGTCTTCGCATTTGAGGCCAACGCGGCCGAAAAGTGAGCTTCCCGGGAAACCGTGACTTTCCCAGAGACCGACTTGGCGAAGACCGCTCCGGTCGGCAACAATAGGGCGTCTTTTCAACTCGCCTGCGACCTCCCCCAACCCAAGAGGAGTCTTCGACATGATTACCCGACGTGAATTCCTGCAAACTTCGGCCGCATCGGCCGCAGTCCTGGCGGCTCCCGCCATCGTGCGAGCCCGAGGCCTTAACTCGAAACTCCAGATTGCCGGCATTGGTTGCGACGGCAAGGGGTGGAGCGACATCCATGAAATGAGCACACACGGCTCGACCCGGCTGATTGGTTTCTGCGACGTTGACCTGGCTCGTACGGAAAAGGTCCGCAAGTTGCAGCCGGACGCCCCCGTCTTCCAGGACTATCGCGAGTTGTTCGACAAGCTGGGGGACAAGATCGACGCAGTCACTGTCTCCACACCGGACCACACGCACGCGTTGATTACCATGGAAGCCCTGCGACGCGGCAAGCACGTGTACTGCCAGAAACCGTTAACGCACACCATCTGGGAATCGCGGCAGTTGCAACTGCAGGCGGCCAAGTCGGGTGTGATTACCCGTCTGGGGAACCAGATTCACTCGCACACCTTCTATCGCTCGGCTGTCCAGGCCATTCAAGAGGGTTTGATCGGTAAGGTGAAACGCGTCCATTCGTGGTGTGGTGCCACCGGTCATGGGAAGTCGGGAGAAATCGATCGCCCCAAGAATCCCGTGCCGCCGCCGGAGAGTCTCAACTGGGACATGTGGGTCGCCGGCGCACCGATGCGTCCCTACGGTGGCGACCGCGTCTACCATCCCTGGGGCTGGCGTGACTGGCAGGACTT